>JBDNBC010000140.1:0-4572 GCA_039768115.1 Oceanococcaceae bacterium | reverse complement strand
GAAATTATCGTCTGAGGCGGTGCAGCCGCTGGCCACGCTTGACGCGGAGCAGCTCGATGCCCTGCACGTGGCGGTGGTCGCGGCCCGGAAACGCCAACGGGAGTTACTGGAGACGGCGATCACCCAGGCGCTCGATCATCTGCCGCGGCTGCTACGCGGGCCGGTGCTGAAAATCCTGGGGCACCGGCGATGAGTTCGCTGGAAACCACGGCGGAAATCGTCAAGCTGGCCAACGCCCTGGGCGTGGAGCGCCACGCGCTCAACTATCTGTCGACCTTGCCGGCGCAGGAGATTCGCCGGCTGCGCGAGGCCACCGTGGCGCAGTTCTATGCCCAGGACCGGGGCATGTTCCAGCGCCTGGCCGCCGCCAGCCGACTGCTGCCCAACGCGCTGGTCGCCAAGCTCGCGGAGCATGTTTTCGGGGCGATGCTGGCGGCACGGGTGTCGGGTGAAATGCCGGCTGAGAGGGCCGTGGACATCGCGGGGCGGTTGTCGGTGTCCTTTCTTGCGGACATTGCCCGCGAGCTGGACCCCAAAGCGGCACGGCACATTATTCGGGCGATGCCGGCCGATGTGGTGATTCCGGTCGCGCGCGAGATGCTGGCCCGCGGCGACTTCATCACCATGGGCCGCTTCGTCGATGAGCTGGCTCTGCGGGTGCTCGAGGCCACCTTGCAGGCGCTGACCGACGATGAGGCGCTGCTGCATATCGGCTTTTATCTGGAATCCAAGACCCGCCTGAGCGCTGTGGTGAATCTGCTGCCAGATGGGCGGCTGAACAACATGATGCAAGCCGCGCAAAAGCATCCGCAGGAGTTGTGGCCGGAGGCACTGGCCTTGATGGCGCATGTGGATGATGCGGCCAAGCGCCGGCTCGGCGATCTGGCCGCCGAGCAGAATACGGACGTACTGGCGACGCTGGCACAGGTGGCCCACGCACAGTCCTTGTGGAGCGATGTGCTCCCTGTTGTGGCGCGGATGTCCGAGAGCAGCCAGGCCAAGCTGATGGCCTTGCCGATATTGCATGACTCGGAACTGCTTGCCGGGATTCTGCATACGGCCGAAGCCGATGACCTCTGGGTCTATCTGCTCCCGCAGTTGCGCTTCATGAGTCCCGACCAGCTGCAGCGCGTGGCGGATGCCACGGCCGGGTTGCCTCAACGCGCACAGGAGCAGCTGATAGCCGCCGCGCGCCGGGCCGGCCTCTGGGAGCCGCTGCTGACCATCGTCGCGGAGATACCCAAGGCGGGCCGGAAAGGCCTGGAGCGCATCGTTACGCAGTTTGCCGCGGCCGACGGGACCCTGGTAGACGAACTGGCCGAACCGGCGCAAAAGCACGGCCTAGGCGATTTGTTGGCGATGGCGCGCAGTGCGGTGGACAAGGCGGGCCGTCAGCCATCGTGAGCGATGATCTGTTTGCGGCCTCCGGTGTTGTGGCGGATCAGCCGGGGAGACACGCGTCCGTAGGCGGTCCGGGCGGTGATGCGCGTGCCCCCTTGGCCGAACGGATGCGTCCGCAGCGGCTGGATGACGTGGCGGGGCAGGATCATCTGATCGGGCCGGGCAAACTGCTCACTAAAACCGCCCGTCGCGGGCAACTGCCTTCGCTGATTTTCTGGGGGCCGCCCGGCTGCGGCAAGACGACGCTCGCCCGGTTGCTGGCGGCAGCAGCCGGCATGCGCTGCCACAGCCTCTCGGCGGTCATGGCCGGGGTGAAAGATCTGCGTGCCGCGCTGGCTGAAGCCGAGACGCACTGGCAACGCACCCAGACCCGCAGTGTGGTGTTCATCGACGAGATTCACCGCTTCAACAAGGCCCAACAGGACGCCTTGCTGCCGCACATGGAAAGCGGCCAGATTGTCCTGCTCGGGGCGACCACGGAAAACCCGTCTTTCGAGGTCAATTCAGCGCTGTTGTCGCGCAGCCGGGTGGTGGTCATCGAACCGCTGACAGAGTCGGCACTGGAGCAGATTCTCGACCGGGCGCTGAACAGCGACCCGGAACTGCAGGGGGTGGAGCTGGAGAGTGACGCGCGCGGGGTGTTGCTCCGCGGTGCGGATGCCGATGCGCGTCGGCTTCTGGGCGCGCTCGAAGTGGCGGTGGCACTGGCGGCGGCCGCGTCGCCGGCGGCGGATGCGGCGACCGCAACCGAGGTGGTACCACCGCCCGCCGGGAGCCGGCGCGTCACGCGCGAAGAAGCAGCCGAAGCCCTACAGCAACACAGCGCCCGCTATGACCGCGGAGATGCCCATTACGACCTGGTTTCTGCCTTCATCAAAAGCCTGCGCGACAGCGATGCCGATGCAGCGCTGTACTGGTGCTTCCGGATGCTGGAGGGTGGCGAAGATCCGCTATTCATCGTGCGCCGCATGGTTGTCTTCGCCGCCGAAGACATCGGCATGGCCCAGCCGCAGGCGCTGTCGGTGGCCAATTCGGTGCGTGACGCGGTGGCATTTGTCGGCCTGCCCGAAGCGCGCATCACGCTGGCGATGGCCTGCACCTATCTGGCCACGGCGCCCAAATCCAAGGCGGCCTATCGCGCCATGCATGCCGCCATCGCCGATGCGCGGGATTTTGGCAGCCTGCCGGTGCCGATGAACATGCGTAATGCGCCGACCCGGGTCATGCGCGAACTGGGCTACGGCGCGGGCTATATCGATGCGCACACCGATCCGGCCGGGGCGCGGCGGCAGCCCCACCGACCACCGCCAGTGGAGGGTCGGCGCTACTACCGGCCGACGGCAAATGGCTATGAAAGTCGCCTCCCGGTGCCGCCGGATGCGGATGACGCGTAAACAGATGGCGTCTTTGCTATCGGTAAATGCATCGTGTACGCTGAAAATGCTGCGGTGCAATGTCGCAGTTTTCATTTGTTCTACGGATATACATGCACATCCTTGCCACCGACCTCGACGGAACCTTCCTCGGGGGCAGTGACGCCAGCCGCCGGCGGCTGATCGCCCATTTTCTCGAGCAGCCCTCGCATCAGTTGATTTATGTGACGGGGCGTTCGGTCAACAGTGTTGAGCAGTTGATTCAAGCCGGGCGTCTGCCGCGCCCGGACGGGATGATCTGCGATGTAGGCACCACGGTCGCCTGCGCCCAGGGACAGCCCTTACCGGGCCCGGCCCATGATGCTGTGGCGGCGGCCTGGCAGGATGCCGGGGCGCGCGTGCGCGCCGCTTTGGATGGTCATCCCGGCCTGCATCTGCAGGAAGATTTTGGGCCAAGACGCGTGTCGTATCACTTCGACGCGTCGGCCGATCTCGGTGCGGCGGCACGGGTTGTGCGCGAACTCGGGCTCGAGCCGCTGGTGTCCGACAATCTGTACTTCGATGTGCTGCCGCCGGGTGTCAATAAAGGCACGACGCTGCAACGCTGGCTCGCCCAGCATGACCACGGCATCGACGCGGCGCTGGCCGCGGGCGATACGCTCAATGACCTCGCCCTGCTTGAGTCGGGCGCGCGTGCAGTAGTGGTTGGTAATGCCGAACCGGGATTGCTGGACCGCCTGCGTGAAAATCCCCGGCTGTACCGTGCGCATGGCCACGGCTGCGATGGCATCGTCGAAGCCTGCGCGCATTTCGGTATCGACCTCGAGTAATCCGTTTCCTTTCATCCCTGTCCCATCGAGAATTGCCCATGTCCAGTCTTGTCGTCGTCTACCACCGCCAGCCTTTCGAGGAGCAAGTTGTTGACGGCAAGAAAGTCATGCGCAGCCACCGCAGCCCGAACGGCATCGTGCCCACGTTGCGCGGGTTCTTTCAGTACTTTGATCGCGGTACGTGGGTGGCCTGGACGCAGGTGGACCCGGAGCAGGCCGGTCGCGTGGTCAGCCAGCGCGAGGTGCAATACGCCGGCGAGAAATACAACGTGTCGCAGGTCGGTCTGACGCCGGAGCAGGTGCACTCGTTTTATAAGGTGACGTCGAAAGCGGCGCTATGGCCGGTGCTGCACACCTTCCCGAACATGTTCGACTACGACGCCGCGGACTGGGGCACCTTTCGCGAAGTCAACCGCATCTTCGCGGAGGCGACCTGTGAAGTCGCCGATCAGGGCGCCTGGGTCTGGGTGCATGACTACAACTTGTGGCTGGTGCCGCGAATCATTCGCGAACTGCGCCCGGACCTGAAGATCGCCTTCTATCACCACACGCCGTTTCCCAGTTCGGACGTATTTGGTGTGCTGCCATGGCGCACCGAAATCACCGAGAGCCTGCTGTCCTGCGACCGTGTCGGCTTTCACATTCCCCGCTATGCCGAAAACTTCGCCAGCGTGGCGCGCGCCTTCGGCGGCGCTCGCGTCAGCAAGCGTGAGCAGGTTTCGGAGCGCCTGCGGCCGGAAGGGTGGGCGCTGCAGGAGTCCTGGTGTGTCACCGAGATGGAGTGGCAGGGCCGTAAGGTGGCCGTGGACTCGGTGCCTTTGGGCGTGAATGTCGATCAGATTGAAGAAACGGTGACCGGCGAGACGGCGCGCGCCCGCGCGGCCGACATCCGCGAACAGATCCGCGTTGACACCATGCTGTTTTCGGTCAGCCGCGTCGTTTACACCAAGGGCACGCTGGAAATGCTG
>JBDNBC010000139.1:0-10479 GCA_039768115.1 Oceanococcaceae bacterium | reverse complement strand
GTCAGTACAAGCGTATCGGCAAGGAGGGCCGGGAGATCTGGATCCAGGCCAGCTACAACCCGATTTTCGACGCGCTGGGTAAGCCGTTCAAGGTCGTCAAGTATGCGACCGACATCACCGCGGAGAAGCTGCGCGGTGCCGATCATGAAGGGCAGCTGGCGGCGATCAGCAAGGCCCAGGCGGTCATCGAGTTCAAGCTCGATGGCACCATTCTCGGCGCCAATGACAACTTCCTGAAGACGGTGGGTTACACCCTGTCGGAGGTGCGTGGCCAGCATCACCGGATGTTTGTCGATCCGTCGGAAGCCTCCAGCGCCAATTACGCCGAGTTCTGGCGCAAGCTGGCGTCCGGGCAGTTTGATGCCGGTCAGTACAAGCGCATTCACAAGGACGGTAGCGAGGTCTGGATTCAGGCCACCTACAACCCGATCATGGACCTGAATGGCAAGCCGTTCAAGGTCGTCAAGTACGCGATCAATATCACCGAGCAGGTCAAGACCAACGCGGCGATGCGCAAGGCTGTCGAGCAGACCCAGACCGTGGTGGAAGCGGCGAAGGCCGGCCAGCTTGATGTGAGGATCCCGCTGGAAGGCAAAGCCGGCCTGGTGGAATCGCTGTGCAGCAGCATCAACGACATGCTCGACGGGGTGGAGAAGAATCACACCGAGCAGATGGCCGTGGCCGAGGAGAACCTGCGCATTCGCAACGCGCTGGATAACACCACGACCAACGTCATGATCGCCGATTCCAACCGGGTGATTCGATACGCCAACAAATCGCTGGTGGAGATGCTGACCGCCGCTCAGAACAAGCTGCGTGAGGAGCTCCCGCACTTTGATGTGCGCCGGATTATCGGCACCAACATCGACACCTTCCACAAGAACCCTGCGCATCAGGAACGCATGCTGGCGCAGCTGCAAGGGACACATAAAACGACGATTCGCGTGGGCGAGAAGATTTTCAATTTGGCGGTCAGCGCGATTCGTGACGACGACGACAATCGCGTCGGGTTTGTCGTCGAATGGTTGGACCGCAATGCGGAAATCGAAGTGGAAGACCAGGTCGCGGACATCGTTCAAAGTGCGGTGCGCGGTGACATGAGCAAACGCATCAGCACCGAAGGCAAGATCGGCTTCCTGAAGACGCTGGGCGAAGGTCTCAACGAACTGATGGAGGTCAACGAATCGTCGCTGACCGAACTCAGCGGGATCATGGCGTCGCTGGCCCGTGGTGACATCACGGTTGAGGTCGATCTGCCGGGTGACGGGCTGTTCGCCAAGTTGCGCGAGGAAACGCAGTCCACCATTGCGACATTGACCGATATGGTCGGGCAGATTCGGCAGTCGGCTGAGTCCATCAATACCGCCTCGCGCGAAATCGCCATGGGCAACGCGGATTTGTCCAGCCGAACAGAGCAGCAGGCCGCCAGTCTTGAGGAAACCGCCTCGTCGATGGAGGAGCTGACCAGTACGGTTAAGCAAAACGCCGAGAATGCACAGCAGGCCAATCAGCTGGCGATTGGCGCCTCCTCGGTAGCCGAGCAAGGCGGCGAAGTGGTGGGCAAGGTTGTCCACACCATGTCCACGATCAGCGAATCGTCAAAGAAGATCGCCGATATTATTTCGGTCATCGACGGGATCGCCTTCCAGACCAACATTCTGGCCCTGAACGCAGCTGTCGAGGCGGCACGGGCCGGTGAACAGGGTCGCGGGTTTGCCGTTGTAGCAGCGGAGGTTCGCTCACTGGCGCAACGCAGCGCGGCCGCGGCCAAGGAGATCAAGCTGCTCATTGAAGACAGCGTGGACCGGGTCCAGTCCGGCACCGAGCTGGTCGATCGCGCTGGCAGCACGATGGCCGAAATCGTCAAGAGCGTGAAGCGGGTCACCGACATCATGGGCGAGATCACAGCGGCAAGTCAGGAGCAAAGTTCAGGCATCGCTCAGGTCAATCAGACCGTGAGTCAGCTTGATGAAGTGACTCAGCAAAATGCGGCGCTTGTCGAAGAGTCCGCCGCATCTGCGAAGTCGCTTGAGGATCAGGCCGAGCAGCTGGTAGTGGCCGTGCAGAAGTTCCGGATCCATGAAATGAACACGGAGGAGCAGCCCCCTGCTCGAAGCCGGCACGTCGCTGCGGTGGCCTCGCCCGCCCGCTCGGCCACCAAGCCTCGAACCATCCCGCACGCAAAGGCCGCCAAGCCAGCCGCGGTGGAAAGCGGACAATGGACAGAGTTCTAGACTCCACTCCGGTGGCTGCAGATGCGGACGGATCAGCATCACCGTCAACATTCAGTCGGCCGGATGTGTCGTCACATCGTGAATTCGAATTAAAAGATACCGATTTCCGCCGTATTACCAGGTTGATTTACGCGAAGGCGGGAATTGTCCTCAGCGAGCAGAAGCGCGACATGGTGGTGCGGCGGCTTTCTAAGCGTATTCGTCACCTGAACTTGCGAGGCTTTCGTGAGTACATGGACGAAGTGGAAAAAGCCGAATCTCGGGAGATTGTCGAGTTTTGCAATGCGTTGACCACAAATCTCACCGCATTTTTTCGAGAGCCGCATCATTTTGACAAACTGAGGAGTTATTTCGAAGAGCATGGCCAGGGCCGGACCTACCGGATCTGGAGTGCGGCCTGCTCTACCGGCGAAGAGCCGTACAGCATCGCCATGACAGCGGTGGAACATTTTGGGCAGGCATCTCCTCCGTTACGTCTTCTGTGTACTGACATTGATACCGATGTTGTCGCCAAGGCCGCGAGTGGGGTTTACGACGTCGAACGTCTGGCCAGCATGACGAATGAACGCAAAACCCGGTTCTTTCAGCGTGGCTCCGGAGAATATAGCGGGCTTGTCCGTGTCGACCCTCTGTTGCGCAGCTTCATGAAGTTTCAAAGAAAAAATCTGCTTGACCAAACATACGATATTACGTCGGGCGTAGACGTGGTTTTTTTGCGCAATGTGATGATTTACTTTGATCGCGCGACACAACGCCACGTGCTGGAGCGCATGCATCGGGTTCTCGCGCCGGATGGACTGCTGATCGTCGGCCATTCTGAAAACCTGTTTCACGCAAGTGATCTTTTCAAGTCCTCGGGGCAAACCGTATATAGCCCCGTCGCAAAAGAATGAGCGCGATTATTGCGAATCGCAAAACCGACAGTTCCGCCGCGTTGGGTGGTCAGTCCGTTATCACCTACGACCGTCAATTTGAGCGTGAAATACTCAAATTGTTTCCGGGCGACTATGGCGCTACCGGTCTCGACCTGGTCTTCAGCACGGTGCTGGGATCATGCGTATCGGCATGTCTGTATGACCCCATCGCTCGAATTGGTGGAATGAATCACTTTCTTCTGCCCGGCACAGTGTCCAATGATCAGGTCGGCCGCTATGGCATGTACGCGATGGAGTTGCTGATTAATGAAATGCTCAAGCGTGGCGCACAAAGAAACAGGCTGGCGGCGAAAGTTTTTGGAGGGGCACGCGTGCAGAAAAGCATGATCACGATGGATGTGGGCGGGCTCAACGCCGACTTCATCGAAAAGTACCTGGCAGACGAGGATATTCCGATCGTCGCGGCCGACCTGCGTTCAACGCGTCCGCGCAAGGTGATTTTTTTCCCGGCGACGGGGCAAGCCCTGGTGCGGAATGTCGGGGCGACGCTGGATAGCAGCGAGTGGCAAAAAGAGTTGGCTTATGCCAGCACCGTCAGTCGAGCTGGCCCGATCAAGGGCGGCGATATTGAGTTGTTTTAACTATGGCTATCTCGATTCTTATCGTTGATGACTCAGCACTCGCGCGCCATGTGCTCACCGAGATCCTGTCGAAAATCCCCGACTTCAAGGTGCTTGGTGCGGCGCAAGATCCGCTAGTGGCGCGGGGAATGATCAAGGAGCTCAATCCGGACGTCATCACACTGGATGTCGAGATGCCGCGTATGGATGGGCTGGTTTTCCTGGAAAACCTCATGCGACTGCGGCCGACCCCGGTCATCATGGTGTCGTCCCTGACCACGCGGGGCGCGGATGTCACGCTAAGGGCTCTGGAGCTGGGTGCGGTGGATTTCGTAGCCAAGCCGGCGCTGGGGCTGGCCGATGGACTGCGCAAGCACGCCGGCGAGCTGGCCGCGAAAATTCGCATTGCCGCAAACGCGCGCGTTCAACCGCTGACGCAGAGTCCCGGTCAATCGAAACCCACCCTGGCGAGCCTGTCAGCAAAGGGCACGGGATATCGCACAACCCACAAAGTGATTGCCATGGGCGCCTCAACGGGTGGTACGGAAGCTTTGCGTGAGGTGATTCAGGTCTTGCCGGCTGACATGCCGGCGATTGTCGTCACCCAGCACATTCCCGAAAGTTTCTCCCGTCCGTTTGCGGATCGCATGAACAAAGTCAGCGCCATGACAGTGCTGCAAGCCGAGGATCAGTCGCCCATTCTGCCGGGGCATGTCTATGTCGCGCCGGGCAGTCATCACATGGAAGTGGTGCGAAGCGGTGCTCGCTGGTTGGTTCGGCTTCTGGATACGCCGCCCGTCAATCGGCACCGTCCCGCAGTGGATGTGATGTTTGACAGTGTTGTCGATGCGTGCGGCACCAATGCTATGGGCGTGCTTCTTACGGGCATGGGGGCGGACGGGGCACAGGGCCTTCTTCGCCTGCGCCAGGGCGGCGCACACACGGTGGCTCAGGATGAGGAGTCCAGCGTGGTCTGGGGAATGCCGGGAGCGGCCGTCAAATTAGGCGCCGCGGCACAGGTCTTGAATCTCCGGGATATCCCGCAGGCGATGCTGGATTGGGTTCGTGGTTCTGGATAGCCCACATCGCCATCGCGTCTTGACGATTTCTCTGCCGCGTTTTCAGGAGTTCCAATGAACGCAGTCGCCGCCAAAACATTATTACCCCTCTTCGGCTTGACGCTGATCGCCCTGGGGTTGACCCACTTCGTGACCATTCCGTCCGTCCCCATTGGCGCTGCGGTTGCCCTGATCGGGTTCTGGGCCTTTATCATTCATAGGGTTGCGCGCGGGGGGTTGATCATCGACACGCCGGACCACGATTTGGCGGAGAAAGAGCGCGCCGATGTGATTGTTGCGCAATGGCGGGACCAGGCCCAGCAGGAAGTCGGCGGGCTGCGCAATGATCTGGCGCGTTTGCACGAACTGGTGACGGACGCGGTGGATACGCTGACCGGCGCATTCGCGCAGATCCAGTCGCAATCCCGCGAGCAGGAAAAAGAGGTGCGGCGGATTGTTGACGGCGGGGCGGAGTCTTCTGTCGATGTGGGTGCCTTCGCCGAGAGCGCCGGCACGATGATGCAGAGCCTGGTGGGCGTGCTTGCCGAAGAAAGTCGCAACTCGTCACTCACCGTGCAGCACATCGACGGGATGGCGGAACATCTTGACGCGATCTTCGCACTGCTGGAAGACGTTGAATCGATTGCCGATCAGACCAATTTGCTGGCGCTGAATGCGGCCATTGAGGCGGCGCGTGCCGGTGAGGCCGGGCGCGGCTTTGCCGTGGTCGCCGAAGAGGTGCGCACACTGTCCGAGCGCTCGGGCAGCTTCAACGATCAGATTCGCAAGCGTATTCATGATTCCCGGGCCGCGATGAACACCGTCCGCTCCACCGTCAAGGAAATGGCCGTGCGTGGCCAGCAGGCCAGCGGCGAAGCGGAAAAGAAAGTGGCCGGCATGCTGACCCAGGCGACAGACTTGCAGCGCACGCTGGAACACAGTATCGAGCGCGTATCGCAATACGGTCAGGCCATCAGCAAGGCCACCCAGGAGGCCGTGCGCAGCCTGCAGTTTGGTGATATCACGACGCAGGTGGTGGGTGCGACCGAAGGCCATGTGGCACGCATCGAACACATTCACGATGAGCTGGTGCATCTGCAGGGCGCACTGGCCACGGCGCTGATGCGGCCGAAGCCTCCGGAGGCGCGCACGGCCGTGACATCGGCTCAGACGCGAATGACCGAGCGCAAGGAAACCTGGAAGGAGCCGCCCCACAAGCCGGCCAAGCAGCAGAGCCTGGATACGGGCGGGGTCGAGCTGTTCTGAGTGGCGGTCGGTCAGTCGCGCTGGCGAATCATCACCAGCCGATTGCCGATGCCGGAGAGGGTGTCACCCAGTAGCCCCTTTTCGGTTACCAGCACATCCAGCGGTTGAAACACGGGCGGCCCGGCCACCAGCACCGATGAGGGCCCGACGTGGGTATTGGCGGCGCTCTGTTGCAGCAGCAAGCCATCACGGTCGATCTGCAGCAGTCGCCCCGCCAGAAAATCCGTGACGACCAGCGTGTTGCCATGGCGCGTCAGGTCGTCGAACAGCGTGAGCTGGGAATAAATCACCCGCGAGTCGCCGGGCATGCCGTCAGCCGAGAACGGCACTTCGATGATGCGGCTTTGCAGCGCACCAATCGCGGTGTCGGTGTAAATCAGGGCATCGGCGGTGGCAATCAGACCGTTGGGGTAAGTGAGCGGCAGGTTAAGCCAGGTGCGTTGCTCGAGAATCCGCGTTGGCGCGACCGGGTCCGGACAGACCCGAACAATCTTTGGCTGCAGCAAGGTACTGATGGCCACTGCCAGGGGGCCATCGGTGATGTACAGGCAGTCGTCGGGGCCGGTGGCCATGCCGTTGGGCAAGCCAACGCCGTCGAGGGTGTGAATTCGGGCCAGAGTCGGCGTGCTACTCGCCAGACTGGCGGCGAACAGGCCGCCGTCCCCGCAGGCGGCGTACAGATGCCCGAAGGCTTCCGTCATGCCGGTGAAGTTGCAATTTTCCCCGGCGCGCTCCTCGAGTGCGAACGCACCCGCATCGGCCCGTACCTCGAAAACCTGTGTGCCGCCGCTGACAAACAGGCGTCCGCTGCTGGTGCGCAGCAGGTTTTCGGCATCCGGCACATCGCCGATCACGAAGATGTCGCCGCAGTCGCGGTTGATGCAGATCGGGCCGGCCTCGAAAATCGGGTCATCGTTGCCGTCGTCTTCGCCCAGTGTCGGCGAGCCGCCGCAGCCCGCGACGACGAAAGCGGCCCCGACGAGGGGCATCCAGCAGCGTGTCATGAGGTTCTCCTGGCCGGCTCGGTCAGGGACGGCGGTCGGGCAAGGGATTCGCCCATGCGCACGGTCGAGCCCGGCTCGACCGCATCATTCCAGATCCAGCCCCGGGGCAGCAACAGGATCACCGTCGAGCCGTAGTTGAAGCGGCCGAGCTCGGCGCCGCGAGCCAGTGCCACGGGCGGAGCAAAGGACCAGTCCCGGGGGCGACCGCCATGCGGTGGCGTGACCACACCGGTGGCGACGGTCTCCAGCCCGCTCACGAACAGGGCGCCCACCAGGACCAGCGCGCAGGCGGGTGTATCAGTGTCGCCGTGAAAGTGGCAGACAAGCCGTTCATTGGCCGAAAACACCCGACGCGCCGTGCGCACGGTGGCCGGATTGACCGAGAGCAGCCGGCCGGGTACGTAGCGGGCGGCCGTCAGTCGGGCATCCAGCGGCATGTGGATGCGATGGTAATTCGAAGGGGCTAAGTAGATCGTCAGAAAATCGCCGTCGACATAAGCCGCCGCGTGATCCGTACTGTCGAGCAGTTCGGCCACGTCGTAACGCAGCCCCTTGGCCTGGACGATACGCCCGTCGCGGATGGCCCCGATTTGCGAGACAGTGCCGTCCACCGGGCTGAGCAGGTCGGGCGCAGGCGCCAGCGGCCGAGCCTGCGCGTTGAGGGCCCGAGTGAAAAAGGCATTGAAACTGGCGTAAGCCTGCGGGTCGCTGATGTCGGCGTCGTCCAGCGAAATGTTAAAGGCCTGCATGGCCTGGCGAATCAGAAACTGCGCGACACGCGGGTTCTCGTAGCTGGCGAGTCGATGGGCCATGCCCGTCAGCAGCAAGGTGGGCAGCACGCGCTGCAGGGCCACGAAGGCCCGATCACTCCATGCGGCCATCAGGATCCGAGCAGGGTCGATAGGTCTGCCGCCAGTACGTCACGGCGCAAGGGCGGGGCGAAGTAGGCGCGAATGCGCGCCTGGTCATCCAGCAACACCAGTGCCGCGGAGTGATCGATGGTGTAGGTCTCGCCGGTCGGCACCTTGATATAGGCAATGCCGGCTTGCTCGGCGAGGCTTTCGATGGCGCTGTCCGGCCCGGTCAGCGCATGAAAGTCGGGATGAAAAGATCGCACGTACTGCTGCAACATGTCGGGGGTGTCGCGCTCGGGGTCGACCGAGACAAACACCACGTCGAGTTTCGCGCGTTCCGCGGGGCTGAGCTGGTCGTACATCTGCCCGGCCATCTGCAGCGTGTTAGGGCAGATGTCGGGGCAGGCCGCAAACCCAAAGAACAGTAGATGGTGTTTGCCGCGGAAATCTTCAAGCTGGTAGTCCGCCCCGGTCTCGGTCAGCAAGGGCGCGCCGAAGCCCTTGAGCGGGCGTGGCGTATCGAGCAGCAGGCCGCCCTGCAGATCTTTGCCCGCGTTCATGCGCGGCATGAACAGCCCGGCAGCAATGACGATTCCAAGGCCAATGAGCAAAAGTCGAGTCAGGTAAGGGCGGCGCATGGGCATCCTTTGTCGGTGGAGAGGGCCGGCTTTTCGGCACAATACGCAGTGTATCCGCCTCGTTGACGCTCATGTCCTCGCCTCCGGCCGTCCCGGTATTCGATTCCTTGCGCCTGGTCGACCTGCTGCGACTGGCCGTCAGCCGCTTTGAGGCGGCGGGTCTGGTTTATGGCCACGGCACAACGTGCGCACTGGACGAGGCCGCGGCATTGGTCCTCGGTGCCTTGCAGCTGCCACCGGATCTGCCGGAGGGGTACTTTGATGCGCGCCTGACCGCGGCTGAAGTCGAGCGGCTTCACGCGCTGATCGTGCGCCGCGTTGAGGAGCGCATTCCGGTGCCCTACCTGCTCGGCGAGTGCTGGTATGCCGGGCAAAAGTTTGCGGTCAGTACCGAAGTGCTGGTGCCGCGTTCGCCGCTATTTGAGTTGATTGCCGCGCAGATACAGCCCTGGCTGGATATCTATCCCCAGCGCATTCTCGACCTGTGCACCGGCAGCGGGTGTCTGGCCGTGCTGTTGGCACAGGCGTTTGCCGATGTCCCGGTTGATGCCAGTGACCTGTCAGCGGCCGCGCTGGCCGTGGCGCGGCGCAATGTTGCCCGGCATGGGTTGGCCGATCAGGTCACCCTGCTCGAGGGGGATGGCCTGGCCGCCTGCAAGGGGCGCACCTACGACCTGATTGTCAGCAACCCGCCCTATGTTCCGGCCGCGGAATATGCCAGCCTGCCCGCCGAATATGGCCATGAACCGCGGATGGGCCTGGAGGCCGGTGATGATGGGCTGGCCTTTGTGCATCGCCTGCTTGCCGGCGTCAGCGAGGCCCTGAATCCCGGTGGCGTTCTCATCTGTGAGGTGGGGTCGGCAGCCGGCGAGATCATCACGCAATATCCCGACTGGCCGTGGACCTGGCTGGAATTCGCCCAGGGCGGCGACGGGGTATTTCTCATTCGCCGCGAGGACATCCTGGCGGCCCAGAACGGAAATGCGCATGTCGGGTAACAGCTACGGCCGCCTGTTTACGGTCACGACCTTCGGGGAATCGCACGGCCCGGCGCTGGGCGCAATCGTGGACGGCTGTCCGCCGGGCATTGCCATCGATACGACGATGATCCAGCGCGATCTCGACCGGCGCAAGCCGGGTCAGTCCAAGTACGTAACCCAGCGCCGTGAGGACGATGCGGTGGAAATTCTGTCGGGCGTGTTCGAGGGGCGCACCACCGGCACCCCCATCGGCTTGCTGATACGCAACGCCGACCAGCGCTCGCGCGACTACGACAAGATCAAGGACGTGTTTCGCCCCAATCACGCGGACTACGCCTACAACCAGAAGTACGGTTTTCGCGATTATCGCGGCGGCGGGCGCAGTTCGGCACGGGAAACGGCGGCGCGCGTGGCGGCCGGCGCCGTCGCCCGGCAGGTGCTGTGGGAGCTATTCGCGGTGGAAATTCGCGGCTGCATGGTGCGTATGGGCGAAAAAACGCTGGCCGTGCGCGACTGGGCTGCGGTGAACGACAACCCCTTTTTCTGCGCAGACCCGGAGCGGGTGCCGGAGCTGGAGGCCTACATCGATGCGATTCGCCGGGAGGGCGATTCGATCGGGGCGGAAATTCTGGTCGAGGCGCACGGTCTGCCGGCCGGCTGGGGCGAGCCGGTGTTCGACCGGCTGGATGCGGACCTGGCCCATGCCCTGATGAGCATCAATGCCGTGAAGGGCGTGGCGATTGGCGACGGATTCGACGCCGTGGCGCAACGCGGCTCGGAGCATCGCGACGAGATGCGCCCGCAAGGGTTTCTGTCGAACCATTCGGGCGGCGTGTCGGGAGGCATCTCGACCGGACAGCCGGTCATCGCGCGACTGGCGCTGAAGCCCACGTCGAGTATCACCATTCCGGGCAAGACCGTGACCACCAGCGGCGCGGCCACCGAGATGC
>JBDNBC010000138.1:0-3059 GCA_039768115.1 Oceanococcaceae bacterium | reverse complement strand
GGGTTGGAGCGTTTCGTGCGCGCCGAGGGACGAAATTTCATCGGCCGCGACGCAGCTCTAGCCCGCGATCCGGGGTGGGAGCTGTTCTACGCCGAATTGCACAGTGACGGCATAGACATTCACGGCGGCGAGCCGGTGCTGCTGGGCGGTAAACCCGTCGGCCTGACCACCTCTGGCGGCTATGGCTATACCGTGGGCAAATCTCTGGGCTGGCTTTTCGTACGCAAAGGGACGCCGAAATCGGGGCTGAAAGTGCAGCTTCTGAACCGGGAGTATGATGTTACGGTGCATGACGATCCGGTCTTTGACCCGGAAAACCTGCGCCCGCGTGCGGATGGATAACCAATGATGTCCAGTGAAGAGAAAACCGCCACAGTGATCGCCTTGCGCGCACCCAGAACCGACCGAACGGAGATGGGAAAGTGCGCCGTCGGGCGTTTCGTCGGCGAGAACCCCGGGACGAATATTTTTCGGCCTCTAACCCGCATTGCTGCGGTTCCGGCCTTTCGCCGCGAACCGCGCACCCCGAGACTAAGGAAAGAACCATGACCGATCAGATTACCGGCGGTGAAGCCGCCTATCGTATTCTCAAAGCGAATGGCATCGATACGGTGTTCGGTCTGTTGGGCGGCTCGATGTTGGAGCTCTACGACGCCATGTACCACGGCGGCGACATTGCCTATGTCGGCGCCCGTGATGAGCGCGCGGCCGGGCATATGGCGGACGCTTGGGCGCGGATGCGAGGCTTGCCCGGCGTTGTCCTGGGCGCGCAGGCAGGCCCGGGTGTGGTGAACCTCGTGACCGCCGTGGCCGAGGCGCATCTGGCCTATTCGCCCCTTGTCGTCATCGCAGGGGCGATCAGTCGTTGTGACCACGCCAAAGACACCTTTCAGGAGGTCGATCAGGTGGCGATGTTCGCTCCCATCTCCAAGCGTTCCGTGATGGTCAGCGATGCGGCGCGTATGGCGCCCATACTGGAAGATGCCATTCGCCTGGCCAATTCGGGCCGTCGCGGACCCGTCGTTCTGCATGTCCCGCGTGATCTGTTTGCCGAAATGGTTCCCGCCATTGAGCCGACCTCCGTGAACATCGCCCGCCCCGGTCCGGCGGCACCTCAGGACGTTGCGGCGATTGCGACCTTGCTTTCGAACGCTGAGAGACCGGTCATTTTCGCCGGGGGTGGCTTCAAATGGGGAAACGGGCGCGAGGCGCTGACGGCTCTGGCGGAAAAGCTGGAAATCCCGGTCGTCGCCTCAACCGGCCATGCGGATGTCATGCGTCATGGCCATGCGTGGTTTGCAGGCCAGGCTGGTCCGCGCGGAAATCGTGTCGCCAGCCGCCTGACCAAAGAAGCAGATGTTATGCTGGTTCTGGGCGCGAGGCTTGGATTTAATTCGACATTTCATTCCTACGACTATGTGGGGGCAGAGACCCGCATCGCCCATATCGACATCGACGGGTCCGCCGTTGGCCGCTATTTCCCGGCCGAAATTGCCGTGCAGGCCGACGCGAGACTGACCGCCGAGGCGCTGGCCGAGACAAGTTTGAGACCAGCTGCCGACGCATGGCGCGCCGCGTTCCGCGCGGATATGGACAGCCTGTGGGCTGAGCGCGCGGAAGAGGCACAAATCGCGACGTTGCCGATGCACCCTCGCCGCGCCCTGGCCGAACTGCGCGACGCATTGCCTGAAAATGCCATTGTCACGCTCGACACCGGCAACACCTGCCTGCAAGCTGCCGACCGGCTGGCGCTTTATGAGCCGCTGTCGCTGATCACGCCGCTTGATTTCGGGCTAGTCGGCTTCGGACTAGCGGCTGCAATTGGGGCCAAGGCAGCAACGCCGGACCGTCCGGTAGTGGCGATCATGGGCGACGGCGCAATCGGCTATACAATGATCGAGATCCAGACCGCCATTCAGCACAACCTGCCGATCGTCGTGGTGGTACTGGATAACGAGGCCTGGGGGGCTGAGAAAGCCTACCAGCAGGAGTTCTTTGGCGGTCGCCTGCTGGGCGCAGAAATCCGCTCGCCGCGCTATGACAAATTCGCCGAACTTTGTGGCGGAAAAGGGATCTGGGTTGACGGCCCCGGCGGGCTTGGCAGCGCCCTGACCGAGGCCCTGGCCAGCAATCAGACGACCATCATTCAGGCCAAAATCGACCCCAAAGCTCTGATGACCCTGCGCAAGGATCTGTTCAAGAAGGCCGAGGATGAAACATGACCACTTGTAATCCCCCGAAGACCGAAGCCGAGGCCCGCCAACAACTGGCTGCCCTCTACCGCTTGTGTCACCTCTATGGCTGGACGGATCTGACAAGCACGCACATCTCGACCCGTATTCCGGGCCGCGATGACGCCTATCTGATGAACGCCCATGACGAGATGTTTGACGAAATCACCGCCTCATCGCTGTGTGAAATCGGCTTTGACGGACAGATGCGAACACCGGGCAGAGTTCTGAACCAGGCCGGTCATGAGATCCATTCCGCCGTTCTGAGGGCTAGGCCCGAGGTCAGTTTTGTTTTGCACAGCCACACGCGTGCTGGGGTCGCTGTCTCTGCGATGCCGCAGGGATTGCTGCCCATCTCGCAGCATTCCGGATTTGTCCTTGGAACGCTGAGCTTACATCCCTTTCAGGACAGCACCGCTGTGGCGGACGAAGGGGCCGCCCTGGCCGCGGATCTTGGCACCAACTACGTCATGCTGTTGCAAAACCACGGCATCCTGACTTTGGGCCGGACAGCGGTCGAAGTTTTCATGTACCACTATCACCTTGAGGCAGCCTGCAAAATTCAGGTGGATGTCTTGGGGGCAACGAGTGACCCCATCCTGATAACGCCCGAGGCAATGGAGCCGTTGCTTGACTGGGGGGCTCCGGAAAATGGCCCGCATGGGGCGCACATATGGCCCGCACTGATGCGGCGGGTGAAGAGAGAACAGCCCGATTATGCCAATTAGTGGCACCCCTCAACCCAAGGCACTGATCCTTGCCGCCGCGCCTGATGCCCTTGCAGCGGAAGCTGACCGTCAGGGTATTCAGGGCATTGTTTTTTGCGAT
>JBDNBC010000137.1:0-3609 GCA_039768115.1 Oceanococcaceae bacterium | reverse complement strand
C
This sequence comes from Oceanococcaceae bacterium, assembly GCA_039768115.1. Classification (GTDB taxonomy): domain Bacteria; phylum Pseudomonadota; class Gammaproteobacteria; order Nevskiales; family Oceanococcaceae; genus MS8. The sequence goes on along the minus strand of JBDNBC010000137.1, from coordinate 3,608 downwards.
GGTGGAGCATTTTGCCCATCACCGGCATACCAACCAGGAGGGCAAGGACCCGGATTATGTGGTCAGCCGGATGCGCGAGGGGCCGGTGATGGCTTTGCTTACGGTGTTCCGCTTCCTGTGGGTGCAGAACAGCTTTTTCGTGCAGCAGCACTGGGCCAAAGCGACGCTCAAGGAACGGGTCATTTACTTCGCCGAGCTGACCCTGTCACTGGGTTGGCGAGCCGCGTTTCTGGTCTGGGTGGCGCAGCCCGGAGCGGTGTGGGTCATCGTCCTGGGGTATTTCCTGGGCGGGTTCTTCACCGCCTACTGGTTTGCCTACCGCCCGCATATTCCCTACCAGGACCCGGCGCGTTATCGCAATACAAACAGCCTGATCATGCCGCGCTGGATGAAGCCCGTGGAATGGTTCTGGCTGGGGCAGAACCTGCACTCCATCCACCATCTGTTCCCGCGCGTGCCCTTTTATCGTTACCAGGCACTGCATCGGGAAATCGAACCCATCATGCGGGCTCACGGCACACCCATCGTTGGCATTTTTAGCCGGCAGCCGGTGCCTGCGGTGGATTAGTCCATCCACGCGGCTTTGGGCCGCGTGCTCACCGACCCTGAACAAGGGACAGTGGGCAGGCGGATTTTGACCGTTGGCAGCGCTCCATGGCGATGACATCGCCTACCGCGCAATTGGCTGCCGCAGATGCCTCCAGAACAGCCACGCGTAGACCACATCACCGAGTGCCAGCAGCGGCAGAAGCGGGTTTATTGTCCCAACCAGCCAGTTGCCCACCGCCACGGCGACAAAGCACAGCTTCAGCGCGAGGCCGAGCACGACGATGGCCCGGTTGCGCACGGGATCCATGGCCACCATCCAGTAGCCCCAGCCGAAGCCGATGATGGCCAGGCCGGTGACCTGGGTGAACGCCAGGGTCTCCTGGACGCCGTCTACGCCCATCACCGCCGCCATCTGGCGACCTGCGAGCAGGATCGGCAGACCGGCCAGAAAATTGAAGATCGCGGCGGATTGAAACAGCCGCCGAGTGGCGATGGGACTCATGAGTTCAGGCTCCTGTGGAAGGCAGATGGGGTGGCCGGGCGCTGCCGCGGGCCAGATTCGAAAATGTTGACGACGACGGCGGCTTCCTCGATGCCGATCAGGCCGCCCCCGTTTTCCTGGATGGCGAGGCGGGCGCCGGCCACCTGGCGGCCATTGGCTTCGCCGCGCAACTGGGTGACCAGTTCAAAAATCTGGCCCAGCCCAGTGGCGCCCAGCGGGTGCCCCTTGGATTCCAAGCCGCCGGAAGGGTTGATCGGCATGCGTCCACCGACACTGAACTCGCCGCGCTCGGCGGCCGGCCCGCCCTCCCCGAAAGGCACGAAGCCCAGGTTTTCGGCCTGGATGATCTCGCCCATGGCCGAGGCGTCATGCACTTCGGCCACGTCCATGTCCTCCGGGCCGACACCGGCTGCTTCGTAGGCGGCCATGGCGGCGCGGTGGCCCACACTGGCCTGGGGCGCATCGATGCTGCGGCTGCTGAAACTCCGCTGCACGCTGGCGACGACCCGCACGGCGCGCCGCGGATCGGCGCCCAAGCGGCGCAGACCATCGGCATTGCAGACGATGGCCGCGGCCGCCCCGTCGGACAGGGGCGCGCACATCGGCAGGGTCAGCGGGTAGGTGATCGGCGGTGCGGCCAGGATCGCATCGATGGTGTACGGCTCACGGAACTGCGAATAGGGGTTGTGCACCGAGTGGGCATGATTCTTGGCCGAGACCGCGGCGATCTGGCGCTGGGTCGTTCCCCAGGCCTGCATATGCTGGCGACACAGCGCCGCGTAGATCGCCATGAAGCGGCTGTAAGGTCGCTTCGACTCGGAGCCCGGCGGCGGCGTGATGCCCTCGCCCAACTGGCTCAGAACGGCGAAGTTCTCCTCGGCCCGCGACACATCCCAGCCCGCTTCAAACAGCGCCATCGCTCGGGCCCGGTCTTCGATGTTCATCTTCTCGGCGCCGACCGCGAGGGCGACATCACACGCCCCGGCCCGGAGGCTCTGCAGGGCCAGATGAAAGGCCGAACTGCCCGAAGCGCAGGCATTCTCGACATTGAAGATCGGGATGCCCTCGATGCCGATCCGCTGGCAGATGACCTGGCCGGGCACGGCGTGCTGCCCCTGCAGCGGACCATTGGTCATGCCCGCGTAGTAGACCGTACCGATATCGCTGCGGCTGCAGCCCGCGTCATTCAGGGCGTTGTCGACCGCTTCGCGGGCCAGGTCGTGCAGCGCCCGCTGCGGGTGGCGGCCAAAAACGGTCATGGCCGTACCGATCACGTAGAGCTCGCTCATGGGATCTCCAATCAGGCCGTGAGCAGCTTGAGCAGGCGCGGGTAGCTGTTGGGGAACAGCCGGGTCATCCAGTGAATCGTTGACGAGGTATAGCCCGTCAGGATGCGCCGGCGACCACGGCGCATCCCGGCAAGGATGTCCTTGGCGACAGTTTCCGGCGGGGTGCGCAGCAGCCGGTCGCTGTTGGCGGCAATGATGTCCTCGTCCGCACCGGCAGCCTTGGCCCGTCGGGCGGCTTTCTCGATGTTGGTCTTGATGCCGCCAGGGTGCACGCAGATCGCTTGGACACCACTGCCCTCCAGCTCCTGCCACAGGCATTCGGTGAGGCCGCGCACCGCGAACTTCGACATGTTGTAGGCGCTCTGGGTCGGAAACCCGACCAGGCCGAAGATGCTGGAGATGTTGACGATCCAGCCTTCGCGCTGGGCCAGCATCATCGGCAGGAAGGCCTTGGTGCCGTAGAGCACGCCATACAGGTTCAGATCCAGCTGCCAGCGGAACTCCTCTATGGACGTGTGCTCGACGGTACCGATGACCGAGGCCCCGGCGTTATTGATGAGGATGTGCGCCGTGCCGAAGTCGCGCTGCACGTCCTCGGCGTGGGCGTACACCGCCTCGCAGCTGGACGCGTCGACGATGTAACTGCGCGCCTCGCAACCGGGCGGCAGCAGGCCGATGGTTTCATCCAGCCCGGCACGATTGATATCGGACAGGGCCAGACGCGCGCCGGCGGCGGCGAATTGCAGGGCCAGGGCCCGGCCGATGCCGGAACCCGCTCCGGTGATGACGGCCACTTTTCCAGTGAACATGATGGTTTTCCTCGTGAAGTTATGGGGTCAGGCCGGCGGCCGCCTTGAGTTCCGCGTAGGCGCGGTCCAGGCAGTCGGCAGCGAAGGCGGGGTCGGGCATCGCGGCGGTGCAGCCGCTGAAGGCGAAGTTCACCTTGCCGTTGTAACTCAGCACCGGGAATCCGAAGCCGATGCCGTGCGAGCAGGGCCCGAGGCCGGACCAGGAGACCAGCTTGGCCCCACGCAGGTAGATCGGGTCACGGGGGCCGGGCACGTTGGAGACCACGGTGTTGAAGGCCCGCATGCGGCCGAACAAGTTGGTGGCCGTGGCCAGGCGCATGGACGCTGCGAGCATCGTGGCGGGAGCGGATTTGTTCAGCTCGGTGAGTTCGCGGGCGCCCACCGCCTGGACCGTCTGCTTGGCCTGGGCGGACTCCCTGACGATGGCGGCCAAGCGCTGCAACGGATCGCCAATCTCGG
>JBDNBC010000136.1:0-3167 GCA_039768115.1 Oceanococcaceae bacterium | reverse complement strand
GGGGCTGCCGACGCGCTGACTGGGCGAGTCAGGGGTCCGCAGGGCCGGGTGCGCAATCTCGAGCGCTTCGAGTTCCTGGCGCAGCGCGTCATAGGCACCATCGCTGATCTCCGGGGCATCAGCGACGTAGTACAGATGATCGTGCCGGCGCAAGGCGTCGGCCAGCTGGGCGTGCCGTTCCCGCGCCGGGGCGGGCGGCGGTGATTCAGCCAAGTACGCGGGTGCGCACCGACTCGCGCAGCATTTCCAGGCCCTCAATGGTCAGCGGCTGGCGCTGATGATCCACCAGCTGCGCCTGGAATCGGTCTCCCAGGCTCTGTGCGGTGGCCAGCACATCCTCGAGCACCGCCACGGCACGGTCGCCCAGCGTGTCGATTTCCAGGTAGAAAATCAGCCCGGGGGTACGCAGCGAATCGGCCTCGTCCGGGTTCAGGGTCCCGGGCTTGGTGATGGCCCCGACGCTGTAGAGGTTGGTCCCATCTGCCGTGCGCTTGTGAAAGTAGCCGTACTCGCCATAGCTCAGGCCCACCGACTCCAGCGCCGGGAACAGCTCGTCCGGCGACAGCGGGACGGCGTCTACCTGATGCAACGAAACGGCGAGGATGCCTGGCGGCATTGCCGGCATGGCATCGGTGATTTGCGGCTCCTGACGCGGACTGCCCAGCGGACGCGCGGGGCCGACACCGACGTCATCGTCAAACAGCGGCATCTGCGCTTCCTTGGGCCGTTCGCGCCACACGGCCTGCTGGTTGCCGCGTCGTCGCGCATGCCAGTAAATGCCGCCTACGGCGATCACCGTAATTCCCAGTAATACGATCTGCAATTCGTTCATGTCGGCCTCAAGCGGGTTCTTCGGTCATGGCCACTGCGGCGCTTACGTCTACCCCCACAAGACGGGACACACCCGCCTCCTGCATGGTGACGCCGTGCAGCGCGTCGGCCATTTCCATCGTGACCTTATTATGCGTGACCACGATGAATTGCACCTGAGCACTCATCTCCTTCACGACTTCGCAAAAACGCACCACGTTCGCGTCATCCAGCGGCGCATCGACCTCGTCGAGCATGCAGAACGGCGCCGGGTTCAGCTCGAACAGGGCGAACACCAGCGCCACCGCGGTCAGCGCTTTCTCTCCGCCTGACAACAGCGCGATTGACGCATTGCGCTTGCCCGGTGGCCGCGCCATTACTCGCACGCCCGCGCTCAGTACATCGTCACCGATCAGCTCCAGACCCGCTTCGCCACCGCCAAATAGCTTGGGGAAGCGAACCTGAAACCCGGCATTGACCGCGTTGAATGTCTGCCGAAACAGCGCGCGCGTCTCGCGATCGATCTGCGCCATGGCCGATTCCAGCTGCTCCAGCGCATCGCTCAGATCGGCGTTCTGACGGCGTAAATCTTCGGCCCGGCGTGACTCCTCCTCATATTCCTCCACGGCGGCCAGATTAACCGGGCCGAGCCGGGCCAGCTTGCGCTCCAGGCCCTCCAGCGCCTCCTGAACGCCCGCCAGGGTCTGTGCGTCGGTGACGGCATCAACCGCGCTATGCGGGCTGAGACCGTGCTCTTCCATCTGCTCAACCAGGGCATCCTGGCGGCTGCGCAGGCGTTCACGCTCCAGGCGCAGCTCCTGTACTTCCTGCAGTGCAGCCTCGTTCTGCTGCCGGCTCTGGTCCAGGGCCTGTTGCGCCCGCGTTCGCAAAGCGCCGGCCTCACTGACTTGCGCCTGGGCCTGGGTACGCCGGGTCTCGCATTCGGCGTAGGCTTCGGTCGCCGCGGCCAGTTGCTGGCTGAGGGCGTCATCCTGGGGCAGCTGCTGCAGTGCCGTCCGGGCCCGGGTCATGCCCAGCTCGATCTGACTCAGGCCCTGTTGCCGGGAGGCGACCCGCGACTCGGCCGCAGCCCGTCGCCGCGACCACTCATCCCGCTGCTCGCGTAGCTGCTGCAGCTGCCGGCGCAGTTGCTGACCGGACTGCTGCACCTGCCCGGCATCTGCCTGAACCTCTCGCCAATGCATGTCGGCCTGCTGTGATTTGTCCGCGAGTTCCGCCAGGGTCTGCTGCCGCTGGGCGATGGCGACATCCAGCGCGCTGATTTCCCGCGCCAGTTGCTGCTGCTCATCGTGCATGTGCTGCAACGCGCGCTCGGCATCGGCCCGTTGCCGTTCGTAACGCTCGCGCCGCGTTTCCGCCTGTGTCCGTTGCTCGTCGGCCTGTGCACGTTGCTGGCGCAAAACGTCCAGTGCCTGGCCAGCTTGCGACCACGCCTGTTCGGCCTGCTGCAAGCGCATGCGCGCATCGGCACGGACCTTCTCGGCCGTGTCCGCCGCCGCCTGTGCATTGGCGAAATCCTGCTGCGCCGCTTCCAGTTGCTGCTGGCGCAGTAGCACACCGGCGGTATCGTCGGCCCCGGTAGCGCCCCGCTGCGCATCCGGCCAGACGATCTCGCCCCGCGCCGTCACGCACGGCTGCGCATGTTGGTGCGCAAGCTCGACAGCCGCCGCATGCTCGGCCACGAAACGAAACGGGCGAAGCCAGTCATGAACCGCTCGGGGCGCCACGACGGCAAAACCCAGCGCGTCCTCCTCCAGACTCTCCGTCGCCGGAACCGGCCCGCCGCCCAGCCCGCAAAACCCGGCCGGAAGGGCCGGAACGCCCAGCGGTTCAACCAGCGGCGCCCGCAGCCACGTTCCCAGCACGGCCTCTACCGCCACTTCGCGCCCGGCGGGAACCTTCAGAATCTCGCCCAGCGCCGGCCCCAGAGTCACGCCGCGCTTCTCCAGCTCGCGCCGACCGGCACGCTCGTCCTGCCCCAGGCTGCGTTCCTGTTCGGCCTGCAGCACGCTGAATCGGGCACGCGCCTTGGCCAGCGCCGCGCTGGCATCGCGGGCCTGTCGCTCGCCGACATCCACATCCGCCCGGGCCTGCTTTAAGGCGTCGGCGGCCGCGTCGGCCTGCACCTGGCCTCGCTCAAGCGCATCAGCCGCGGCCAGCGCTGCCGCGCCCAGCGCCTGCAGATCATCCTGGGGCGGTTGATTCTCCCGCTGGGCGTGCTCGGCCCGCATCGCGGCCTGACGCTGCTCGATGCCGGCATGCTGACGCTGCAGCTGATCCCGCCGGGCCTGATCCCGGGCCTGATCAGTGCGCGGGCCGTCCAGCTGTTTGCGTGC
>JBDNBC010000135.1:0-3763 GCA_039768115.1 Oceanococcaceae bacterium | reverse complement strand
GGGCGCGATTTTTTGCCCCACTCTCGTGTGATGCCTTAACAAGTACGGCCAAGTGCTTGTTTATGTTCAGTCTTTCGTGGCCATAAATATTCTCGCAAAGCGTTTGTAAGCTGCTGTTTTCACAATAAAAACGCCTTGACCCGCCGTAATTCGAGGACTATAGTGGGGTGAAATGGTGTGAAGTGGAGTGAAAGGGAAATCACTCTGCGGGAACAGGTGGATGTACAGCGGCAAAAGCGAACTGACGATTGATGACAAGGGGCGCCTGGCGGTCCCCGCGCGTTATCGTGCGTCACTGGTCGAGCAGTGCGCCGGTCGGCTTGTCGTCACCGTGGATGTGGAGCCCTGCCTGCTGATCTACCCCGCGGATACCTGGCGCCAGTTCGCCGACCGCCTGATGGCCCTGAACGAATTCGACCCCGGCGCCAAGCGCGTGCGGCGTCACTTTCTGGGCCATGCCGAAGAGGTCGAAATGGATCGTCAGGGACGGATTCAGCTGACGCCGGCACTGCGCGCGCAGGCGCACCTGGAGCGGCAGGCCGTTCTTGCCGGCCAGGGCACCAAGTTCGAGCTGTGGGCCGCATCGGCCTGGCAGGAGCAATTGGAGGAGGCGCCACTCGATGGCTCATTGCTTGCGTCTCTTGGCATCTGATTCCGTGGAGGATCTTCCCCTCGCGGGTGCGGAGCATGTGCCGGTCATGCTGGCGCCGGTGCTGCAGCATTTGCAGCTGCGCGCGGATGGGCATTATCTCGACCTGACTTTTGGTCGCGGCGGTTACGCCCGCGCCATGCTTGAGCGGCTGGGTCCGGACGGTCGCCTGACTGTGGTCGATCAGGATCCGGAAGCCGTGGCGGCGGCCCGGACGTGGGCCGCGACCGATTCGCGCATCGCCGTGCTCCACGCCAACTTTGCCGATGCCGTGACCGCCGCAGCCGCGCAGGCGACAGCCTACGACGGCATCGTGGCCGATCTCGGTGTATCCAGCCCGCAAATCGACAACCCGGAGCGCGGGTTTTCGTTCATGCGCGACGGCCCGCTCGACATGCGCATGGATCTGAGCCAGGGCGTGACCGCCGCGCAGTGGCTGGCCGAGGCCAGTGTGGGTGACATGATTCGGGTGCTGCGCCAGTACGGCGACGAGCCCGACGCCCGGCGCATTGCGCTAGCCATCGCCCGGGCTCGCGATCAGCAGCCGCTGGAGCGCACCGCCCAGCTGGCGCGGGTCATCGAAGAAGCCGTGGGTGGCCGCCGCGGCCGCCGCATTCATCCGGCAACGCGCAGCTTCCAGGCCTTGCGCATGGTGATCAATGACGAGATGGGCGCGCTGGAGCGGATGCTGGCGGCGGCGCACGGTGCCCTGGTGCCTGACGGCGTGCTGGTCGTGGTGAGCTTTCACTCGCTGGAAGACCGCCAGGTCAAGCGCATGCTGCAGCAGGGCGCGCGGCCCCGGGCGGCGCATCCGGCCCTGCCCGATCCGACGCCGCAGTGGCGTGCGATCGGGCGTGAGCTATGCAGCGAAATCGAAGCGCAGCGCAATCCGCGGTCGCGGTCGGCCGTACTGCGCTGGGGACGGACATGGGCTGGCGAGGCGTAGCCGTGTATCTCGTGCTGTATCTGACCATTGCTGCATCCGCATTGGCCGTGGTTCGCATGCGGCATCAGGCGCGCGCCGTGCAGGCCGACCTGCAGGAGGCGCAGCAGCGCGCGCAGGACCTGGCCGCCGAAGCCCGGCAGCTCGAACTGGAGGCCGCCACACTGGCGGCCCCGGCGCGCATCGAGCGTATCGCCCGCGACAAGCTCGGCATGCGCCGCCCGGACACCGTGGTCGTGCCGACCCCACTGGAACAGCCATGAGCCGGTTGTGGCGCATGCGCATCATGGCCGGGACGGTCATGCTTCTGCTTGTGGCCTGTGGGCTGCGTGCGGTTGAGTTGCAGGTCCGGCAGCAGGATTTCCTGCGCAATGAAGGGGAGCGACGTCACGTGCGCGTGCTGGTCGAGCCCGGTCAGCGTGGCGCGATTCGTGATCGGCATGGCGAAGTGCTGGCCCTGAGCGCGCCGTCGGAATCGATCTGGGTGGTGCCCAGTGCACTGCTGGAGGATGCCGACAAGATTGAGCCGCTGGCGCAGTTGCTTGGCCAGGCGCCCGCCGCGTTGCGGTCGCAGCTGGAGCAGCGGTCGGGACGGCAGTTCTATTACCTCGCGCGGCAGCAGCCGCCGGCCGTGGCCCGGCGCATTCTGGCGCTGGAAGCCCGGGGCGTGTTCCTGCAGCGCGAATACCGGCGCTTCTACCCGGCGGCCGAAGCGGCGGCCAGCCTGGTCGGGTTGGCCAACATCGACGGACACGGTCAGGAAGGCCTGGAGCAGGTCTTCGACGAGGCCCTGTCCGGCAGCGACGGCCAGCGCCGGGTGATTCAGGACAGCCGCAAGCGCGTGGTCGAGGATCTGGCGGATTACGTTCCGGCGCGCAATGGCGACGACATCCATTTGACCATTGATTCGCGTCTGCAGCATGCGGCCTATGCGGCGTTGAAGGCAGTCGGCGAAGGGGAGCGGGCGCGCAGCGCGCAGGCGCTGTTCATTGACGTGGAGGCGGCGACCATTCTGGCCGCCGCGTCGTGGCCGGGGGTGAATGTCAATGACCGCGGTGATGCGGCGGCCTTGCAGCGGGGCCTGCGCAATCGCGTGGCACTGGATGTGTTCGAGCCGGGGTCGACGGTCAAGCCGCTGGTGGTGGCCGCCGCGCTGGAGCGCGCTGTGATTACGCCGGGAATCGTCCTGGAGACCGGGAACGGCTACTGGCGGGTGAATGGGCAGGACATCCGCGACACCCACGGTTATGGCGATGTGACACTGGAGCGGATGTTGTCGAAGTCGAGCAACATCGCGGCGGCCAAGATCGGTATGCGCCTGGGGGCGGAGCGCCTGTTCCAGACCTACCGGCATCTCGGTTTCGGGTACCAGACCGGCGCCATGCTGGGCGAGGAATCCGCCGGTGTGCTGCCGTCGCCGCGGGAGCTGGGCGAGACCGTATCCTCCTTCGGCTACGGGTTCAACACCACGCTGCTGCAGCTCGCGCAGGCCTGGATGGCGTTGGCGGGTGATGGCGCCGCCCGCCCGATCTCCATCATCGAAGGCCTGCCGCAAACGCCGGTCGAGCCGGTGTTTTCGCCGGCAACGGCGGCACATGTGCGTGAGCTGCTGACGGCGGTTGTCGCGCCAGGCGGCACGGCAACGCGTGCGGCCATTCCCGGATGGTCCGTTGCCGGCAAGACCGGCACCGTGCGCAAGGTGGTCAACGGCGAATACGCCGAAGATCGGCATCAAGCGATGTTCGTCGGCATGGTCCCTGCCCACGCCCCGCGCATCCTCGGCTTGATCGTGGTGGATGAGCCTACGCGCGGCCGCTATTACGGCGGCGAACTGGCGGCGCCGGTGTTTGCCGATGTTGCAGCCCTGGCCCTGCGTCGGCTGGGTGTGGCGCCGCCCGCGGCGACGCGCATCGCCCGGGCGGAGGGCGACGCCTCATGATGACCTTGCCGCAGCTATTGCATGGCATGACTGAGGCGGAGGCACCTCCGCTGAGCGTCACGCAGCTTTCACTGGACAGCCGGGCCATCGCGCCCGGCGCCGTCTTTCTGGCCTGTGCCGGAGAGCGTGCCCACGGGCTGCAATTCGCGATGCGGGCCGCCGAGGCTGGCGCCGCGGCGGTGCTCTATGACCCCGTCGGGGCCGACCCGGACACGCTGCGGGCGGTTCAGGC
>JBDNBC010000134.1:0-4821 GCA_039768115.1 Oceanococcaceae bacterium | reverse complement strand
CTGTTCACACCGCTGGTCAAGGCCTTCTGTACCGACCTTGGAGTGGAGAACGGCCTTGATGCCATTCAGGTTCTTGGCGGTCATGGCTTCATCAAGGAGCACGGCGTCGAGCAGATTGTTCGCGACGCGAAGATCCTCTGCCTGTACGAGGGCACCAATGGCATTCAGGCGATGGATCTGGTCCGGCGCAAGTTGCAACTCAAGGGCGGCGCCATGGCGGAGCTGTTCTTCAATCGTGTGGACGCCACTATCGCCGAGATCGGGGCCGACTACGACGAGCTGGCCAAGCCTCTGGCCAAGGCACTGACCGAACTGCGCGAGGCCACCGTGGCCATGCGCGAAACCTTCAACAGCGATCCGAACCATGCCGGTGCGGGTGCCGTGGAGTTCCAGCGGGCCTTCGCCCTGGTGGCGCTGGGCTATTACTGGCTGCGCATGCTGAAGGCGTCCGAAGCCCATCCGGATGCGGATTTCCGCAAGGCCAAGCAGGCCACCGGCCGCTTTTTTGCCCGCCGCATCCTGCCGGAAGTCAGCGGTTTGCTGGAGCGCGTGGCTCAGGGCGCCGACGGCATGATGGATATCAGCATTGAAGAGCTGATGGTGGCCTGAGGCTGAGCCTACACCCCGACCGGAAACAAAAAACCCCGCCTGTTGGCGGGGTTTTTTATTGGGCGCCGATTATCGGCGATGGCAGAGCGGGCCCCTAGTTGGTGATGCGTACCACTTCCAGAAGATCTCCGTTCTGCGTTCCAGAGAAATTGTTCACCGAACGCCGCTCGATCACCGTGCCATTGCGCGACACCGTCACCACAAAGTTGGTGGGTTCATTGCCGCTGAAGTAATCCACTTCGACGATGTACTGGCCGGCGGGCGCCGTGTCCTGCCAGAAGATGTTTTCCACCGCGTTCGGGGCATTGGGGCTGCTGCGCGACGGGCCGGTCCCATCGGTGTCATCGAAATCGAGAACGCCGCCGGTCGCTGACTCCGGGTTACCGAAGAAAATGCGGTTGCCGTTGGGCTCCGTCACGTGCAAATCCAGATCCGGCGTCGAATCCCAGCTCAGCGAGAACTGCAAGGTGCCCGAGCCGACGGTTGCGACCTGCACGGTGGTCTGCGTTTTCTGCGCAACCCGGCCGAGGCTGTCGGCCGCACTGAATTCAACAACGAAGCTGCCGGCCTGCAGGTTGGATGGCAGTGTTACCTCGACGTTGGCGCCCTCCCCCGGATCCAGCTTAAGGCCGCTGCTCTGATGTGAGAGCGACTGCTCCTTCATCAAATTCTTGGTGGACGTCCCGCTGACATCGACCTCAAACACACTGTCCGAGCCCGCCACTTTGAGGAACAGCGCGGCAATGGGGTCAGAGGAATTCAGGCTTAATGGCACCTGGGCGGTAGACCCGTTGGACGAGGACACCTCGGCCACGGCGGTGACGGTCGGCGCCGCGGGGTCATTCGATGCAGGAGGAATATCCCCTGGCATCAGGGTGCCTTCGCTGTCACCCACCTTGACCAGAAGTGCGCCCATCACGGCATCCGGGTCCGACGGTGAAATCGGCCCCGAAACGGGGTCGGGCATGTCCGTGGACGGGTCGCCCCCACTGCCCCCACCGCCGCATCCGGCGGCCAACGCCACCACACTAAAACCCAATAACTGTTTCGCCCAAGTTTTCATTGTCGTTGCCCCAGAGTTGGATGAAGAACAGCCGTTCCTTCCAAACGGCTAGGCTCCATACGTTAGCGGTTGATGCTCATAACCGCAAAAGCACCGCACCCCAGGTAAACCCTGCCCCAAAGGCCGCGCAACACACCAGATCTCCGGGTTTGACCCGGCCCAGGTCGCGCGCCTCTTTCAGGCACAGCGGGATGGTCGCGGCGGTGGTATTGCCGTACTTCTGAATGTTGTTATGGACGCGCTCCGGCGGAATGCCGAGCATTTTGGCGACCATCTCGTTGATGCGCAGGTTGGCTTGATGCGGGATCAGCATGTCGATGTCGTCGATGCTCAGCTCATGTTTGGCGAGCAGGGAGCGCACCACTTCCGGCATCCGCTTGACCGCCGACTTGAACACCTTCTGGCCCTCCATGGCGGGGAAATGCCGCCCTTCTTCAATGTCCTCGACGGAAATGAAGCCTTCCTTGCGGAAGGTCGGCAGGGGCATCCACAGGCATTCGGCATCGGTGCCATCGCAGTGCATTTCCGAGCCGAGGATGCGGTGCGCGGGGTCATCGCTGCGGCTGATGATGGCCGCCCCGGCGCCATCGCCGAACAGCACCGTCACGGTGCGACCGCGGGTGGATTTGTCCAGCGCCGGCGAATGCGTTTCCGAGCCCACGAGCAAGATGTTCTGATATTGCCCGCTGGCGACGAGGGCATTGGCCATTTCCAGGCCGTAGACGAATCCCGAGCACTGCTGGCGAATATCGTAGGCCGGCACGCCCTGGATGCCGAGCTCGCGCCCAAGAAACACGCCGCTGCCGGGGAAGTAGTGATCCGGCGAGAGGGTGGCGTAGATGATGCAGTCGATGTCGCTAACATCCTTGCCGGCATCCGCAAGAGCATTGCGTGACGCGTGCACCGCGAGGTCAAAATTGCACTGCTCGCCGGCGACCACCCATCGGCGTTCCTCGATTCCGGAGCGCTCGACGATCCACTCATGCGTGGTGTCCATGATCTTGGTCAGGTCATGGTTGGTGACAACGCGGTCGGGGACATAGGTCCCCAGCCCGGCAATCCGGGCGGAATAAAGGCTCATGCCGTGTCTCGCATCAAGGAAGTCTGCATGGTAACTCCGCCCATCACGTCAGGTAGGCATACTTCCGATGCGATTGGTTTGAGGATGATATGAACACCAAAGTGAATGTGACGCGCGCGGAGGGCATTGCCCACGTTCAGCTCAACCGGCCGGATCGGCACAATGCCCTGGACTGGGACATGTTCCTGGCGCTGGATGAAGCGGCAAGTGCGCTGCAGTCAGATCGCAGCCTGCGCGTGGTCGTGATCAGCGGCGCCGGCCCCAGCTTCTGCTCCGGGCTGGATTACCCGGCGATGCAGGCCCATCCGGATGCGTTCCGCCTGGGCTTTGCGCGCGAGGCCGGCGTCGAGGCCAATCTGTTCCAGCGCGCCGGCTGGGCGTGGAAACGCTTGCCGGTGCCGGTCATTGCGGCCGTTCATGGCGCCTGCTTTGGTGGCGGTATCCAGATTGCGCTCGGTGCGGACATCCGGCTGGCCCACCCGGAGGCGCGGCTGTCGGTCATGGAAATCAAGTGGGGCCTGATCCCCGATATGAGTGCGAGCCTGACGCTGCGCGAACTGGTACGCGCCGACGTGGCCAAGGAGCTGGTGTACACCGGCAAGATCGTTAGTGGCACGGGCGCCGCCGAGCTGGGCCTGGTGACCCGGCTCGCCGCCGACCCGCTCGCCGAGGCGATGGCACTGGCGCACCAGATTGCCGAGAAAAACCCCGACGCCATTCGTCGCGGCAAGCGTCTGCTCGATGCCAACTGGGCCGAGCCGGACGCCGAGCAGGCCCTGCTGCGCGAGCAGGAGGAACAGACGCCGCTGCTGGGCAGTCCCAACCAGCTCGAAGCCGCCCGCGCGGCACTGAGCAAGACACCGGCCCGGTTCGCCGACCCCAGCTGCTGACGACGCATGCCCGGGGAGACGCAAACCCACACCAGCCCCTGGCCGCTCCGGCTGGTACTGATCATTGGCACGCTGGTGATGGTGGCGCTGACCGTGCACACCATCACGCAGCTGCGGCTGGTGCAGGAGCTGCGCGCCGACCGCGCTGAACTGGAAAGCATCGAATACGGAATGCTGGACGCACAGGCCTGGGTCGACAGCGTGATCGGGATTCTCGAGAAGCGCATCCGGGAGTTCGATTTCGGCCCGGAGAACCGCGTCGTGTTGCTCGACAGTTTCTCGCGCATGCTCGACACCCTGATGGTCGAGGTCGACGCCTACATCCGGCAGAAGAACGCCGAAGGCACCGGTTGGCAGCGATTTGTCGGCCGGTTCAAACAGAATCTGCAGGATTTCCTGATCGACTTTCGAGATTTGCGCACCCAGGCGCCGGAATACGCCGAAGCGATCATGATCGAGCTGAACAAGCCCGAAGCGCGGGAAGACCTGATCTTGTTCATGACCTCGACGCTGCGCGACCTGACCGAATCGACCTTCACCAAGGTTGACCGGCAGCCGGTCGAGGCGATCCTTGTGCGCTACGACTGTGCTGAAATCAACTTCTGCCGGGCGCTGCTGGATGCCCGGGCGCGGCACATCGAAAGCGAGGTTGAGCGGCGGGTCGCCGGGATGCTGCTGCTGGCGGCGGTGTTACTGCTGCTGGTCTGGCAGGATCAGCGCCGCAGCGTTCCGCGGGACCCGGGGGCCGTGCCGTACCTGTTGTTGCTGGGTGTCATGCTGACTTTGATGACGGCCGGCGTGCTGACGCCGATGATGGCGGTCGAGGCGCGCATCGCTGAATTGCGCCTGAGTCTGCTGGGTGAGGAGATCGCCTTCGCTGATCAGGTCCTGTACTTCCAGAGCAAGTCCGTGGCCGACATTGTCATGGTGATGATCGAGGCCGGTGATGCCAAATCCTGGGTCGTGGGCGTGTTGATCATGAGCTTCAGCGTGCTTTTTCCGTTGCTCAAGGTGATGTCCGGTGCGTGGTTGCTGTTGACCCGGTCGGCGCGGGTCCGGGCCCACGCAGTGTTGCGGTTTTTTGCCCTCAAATCGTCGAAATGGTCGATGGCCGACGTCATGGTGGTGGCCATCCTGATGGCCTACCTCGGCTTTGCCGGGCTGATGGACAGCCAGCT
>JBDNBC010000133.1:0-4511 GCA_039768115.1 Oceanococcaceae bacterium | reverse complement strand
GGGTTGCCGCACAACCCGCCTTGGGACCTGATCGTTGCCAACCCGCCCTACATTGCCGCCGATGATCCGCATCTCGCGCAGTTGCAGCATGAACCCGCCGACGCCCTTGTCGCATCGGACAACGGTCTTGCCGACCTGCGCGTCATTGCCCGGACCGCGCCGGCACACCTTCGCCCGGGCGGACACCTGCTGCTCGAGCACGGCTGGGACCAGGCCGCTGCGGTGCGCGACCTCTTGACCCAAGCCGGCCTCGTGGCCGTGCAGAGCCGGCGCGATGGCGGCCAGCAGGAACGTGTCAGCGAAGGACAGCGGCCAGCATGACTCGTGAACGATATGCCCGACAACTGGTCCTGCCGCAGTTTGGCGAGGCCGGCCAGGCCGCGCTGGCCGACGCCAGTGTCACCCTGATTGGCTGCGGCGGCCTGGGCACCGTGGCGGCCGCCTACCTGGCCGGAGCCGGCGTCGGACGGCTGGTGCTGGTTGACCATGATCGGGTGGAGCTGTCGAATCTGCACCGGCAGATCCTGTTTCGCGAATCAGACATTGGCCAGCCCAAGGCGGCCGCCCTTGCTGCCGCATTGCAGGAGCGCAACCCGGAGAGCGACTACACGGCGGTGACAACCCCGGCCGATGCCGACTCGCTACCCAACCTGATCGGTGCATCCGATCTGGTTCTCGACTGCAGCGACAATTTCCCGACCCGCTACGCCATCAATGCCGCCTGTGTGCAACGGCGCATCCCGCTGCTCAGCGCTGCGGCGATCCGGCTTGATGGCCTGGTGCTGGCCCTGCTGCCCGGACGCCGGGAGCAGGCCTGCTATCACTGCGTTTTTCCGCAGTCCCCGCAGCATCCCAGCGGCGAAAGCTGCCAGGATGCCGGTGTCCTCGGCCCCAGTGTCGGCGTGGTCGCCAGCCAGCAAGCCTCGCAGGCGCTGGCCATCCTGACCGGCCGCGGCCAATTCAACCGGCTGTGGCGCTGGGATGGCCAGACGGGCGAGCTGCGCGTGCTGGGCCTGCGGCCCGACGCCCGATGCCCGGTCTGCGCCGCCACCGCATCAACCTAGTTCCATTCGCTTTCCATGCTGATGTCCATGCCGATCATTTTCCCTCGCGCCCTTGTCCAGACCCTGCTCGCCGGCGCCCAGGACGTCCCGGATAGGCAACGCATCGGGCTGCTATATGGCACTGACCTGACCCATGCGCGCGTGCACTGGGCCACGGACAACGAGCCGCTGAACATGCTCCTGACACGCCATGCCGACGCTCTGGCGACCCTGATCACTCACCCCGATACGCCACCGATTCCGACCGCGGCCGACCAGGCTCAACCGCGCCCCCCCAGCCAGCTGTTGATCATTGCCTCGCTGCAAACTCGCGGCGTGCTGGAGATGCGGGCCTTTGACCACTCCGTCACCGACGACAATGGCCTTCCGATTACCCTGTTCTGAACTTTCACCGACCGACCAGCCGAGTCCGTACCTGTGCGCCTGACCCAATTCCCGCTGATTACCAGCAAAGACGTCCCCGCCGACGCCGAAATCCCCAGCCACCAGTTAATGCTGCGTAGCGGCATGATCCGCCGCATTGCCGCCGGCATCTATACCTGGAGCCCCCTGGGCCTGCGCGTGCTGCGCAAGGTGGAAGCCATCGTCCGCGAGGAAATGAATGCCGCCGGCGCGCTGGAAGTGCTGATGCCGGCCGTGCAACCCGCCGAGCTGTGGCAGGAGTCCGGCCGCTGGGAGCAGATGGGTCCGCTGATGTTGCGCCTGCAAGACCGCCACGGCCGCGAATACTGCTTCGGCCCCACGCATGAGGAAGTGATCACGACCTTTATGCGCAGCGAGCTGAAAAGCTACCGCCAGCTGCCACTGAACTTCTATCAGATCCAGATGAAATTCCGCGACGAGACGCGCCCGCGCTTCGGCGTGATGCGCTCGCGCGAGTTTCTGATGAAGGATGCCTACAGCTTCCACCGTGACGCCGCCTGCCTGGAACAGACCTACCAGGCGATGCGCGCGGCCTACACCCGCATTTTCACCCGCATCGGTGTCGACTTCCGCATCGTGCGCGCTGACTCCGGCGATATCGGCGGCAGCGCCAGCGAGGAATTCCACGTCCTGGCCAACAGCGGCGAAGATCTGCTGGCCATCTCCAGCACTGGCGAGTACGCCGCCAACGTCGAGGCCGCCCAATGCACCGCCGCGCTTTCCGCCCGTCCCGCGCCCGGCGCCCCGCTGGCCACGGTCGCCACGCCCCGGGCCCACAGCATCAGTGAGGTGGCCGCGCAGTTGCAGGTTGCGCCACAACAATGTGCCAAGACGCTGATCGTGAAGCACGGTGATCACGGTGCCCTTGCGGCCATCGTGCTGCGCGGCGACCACAGCCTCAACGAAATCAAGGCCGCCGGCACCCTCGGCGCACCGCTGGAAATGGCCGGCGAAGACGAGGTACGCCGGGCCGCCGGGTGCGGTCCCGGCTCCGTCGGCCCGGTCGGCCTGTCGGTTCCGGTCTACGTTGATCGCGACGCTTCCGTCCTGGCGGATTTCGTTTGCGGCGCCAATACCGACGGTGCGCACCTGACCGGCGTGAACTGGGGCCGCGACCTGCCCGAGGGCACTGTTGCCGACCTGCGCAACATCGAGGCCGGAGACATCGCCCCCGACGGCGGCACCGTCGAGCTCAAACGCGGCATCGAAGCCGGGCACATCTTCCAGCTCGGTCTGAAGTACTCACAGGCCATGAAACTCAACGTACCCGACGAGAACGGCGAAGCCCTGACGCCGACCATGGGCTGCTACGGCATCGGCGTCACCCGCATCGTCGGTGCCGTCATTGAGCAGAGCCATGACGCCGACGGCATCATCTGGCCCGCCGCCATCGCGCCGTTCGATGTCGTGATCGTCGGGTTGAACCCGAAGAATGATCCGGCGGTCGCCAGCGCCATCGACGAGCTGTACAACGGGCTTCGCGCCGCGGGGGTCGAAGTGTTGCTCGACGACCGCGATTTGCGGCCCGGCCATCGCTTTGCCGACGCCGACCTGGTCGGCATTCCGCACCGCATCGTTGCCGGTGCACGCGGCTTCGCCACGCAAGAACTGGAATACAAGCGCCGTGGGACCGACAACGTGGAGTCGCTGGCGTGGTCGGTAGAGGCGGTGCGCACGCGGGTTGTAGCCGAGTAGCATGCGCGTGGCGTTCGGGTGGCGGCAACCTGCGGGCCATTGGTCTGCCGAGGCCTGGCTGCGGGTGGGCGCGCGAGGCGGAGGGACGGCTTGCGGGACCGCTCAAGGCCGTCCATGGCGCGCTCTTTCCAAAACATCCGTGTTTTGGAAAGTCCCGCAAGCCGTCCCCCCGCCTCACTTCGATGCCGGCGCCAAGCAGCCGTGGCGCCTTCAACACGCACTCACGCACTGGCTTCGCCGTGCCCGGTGGCTTTCCGGAACCTCGAAAACAGGATGTTTTCGCGGTAGCGCGCCACGGACGGCCTTGAGCGATCCGGAAAGCCACCGGGCACGGCGGAGCCAGGGCCCAGAGGCACCGGCCCAATCCGAAACATCACGGAATCCAGCAGGAGTCGGCCACGAATGGCTGTGAGCGACCCGGAACGCCGCGGGATACGACATGGCTGGCACCACCGATTCCTGCGCGAACTCACCGTCTGTCGGCACCTGCTCGCAGCCTTCGTCTTCATGACGGCATCCGTCGCCCACGCGACCGAACTCCCCGACCCCGCTCTGCGCGCCGCGCTGGAGAGCGCCCTCGCCGACCCCGGCAGCTTCGCCGACGCCGCCGAAGCCCAGGTCTGGCTAATCGACATGGGCGGCCGCCTCAGCCCCTGGATCAAAGACCCGAACGAGCGGACTGAACTACTGCGCGCCGTCCACCGCGAAGCCACGCGCGCCAACGTCCCCCCCGAGATGGTGCTCGCCGTCATCGAGATCGAGTCGGCCTTTCAGACCATTGCCATCTCCTCGGCCGGCGCCCTGGGCCTCATGCAGGTCATGCCCTTCTGGACCCGCGAGATCGGTCGTCCGGAAGACAACCTGCTCGATCGCGACACGAACCTGCGCTATGGAACCACCATCCTGGCGCACTATCTGGCCCGTGAGAACGGCCACTGGGAGCGCGCGCTGAACCGCTATAACGGCAAATTGCGCAACAACCCCTACGCCGCGAAAGTGCTCGATGCCCTGCGTCTGCGCTGGTTTCGCCAGTAATCGCTACCCTGCGCGGCATGAGTGATTTCGTTCTCGTCCTCTTCTACTCCCGCCACGGCGCGACCGCGGCGCTGGCTCAGCAGATCGCCCGCGGCGTGCGTGAGACCGGCCTCGATGCGCGTGTGCGCACCGTGCCACCGCTGCGCAGCCAGGCCGATGAGGCGCCGGCGCAACCGGTTCCCGCATCCGGCCCCCCCTATGTCGAGGCGGATGACTGGCGCGATTGCGCCGGCCTGGCATTGGGCTCACCGACCCGCTTTGGCAACATGGCGGCCCCGCTCAAGTTTGCGCTGG
>JBDNBC010000132.1:0-6738 GCA_039768115.1 Oceanococcaceae bacterium | reverse complement strand
GCATGGCCAGTGCCCGCTCCTGCACCAGCCGCAGCGCCTCCGGGAACGTCAGCACCTCGGCCGCGACCAGCGCCGCATATTCGCCCAGCGAGTGGCCCGCCACCGCCACAGGACGCGGCCCGCCGGCGGCCAGCCAGGCGCGCCACAGGGCCACATCGGCGACCAGCATGGCCGGCTGGGTGAACTCGGTTCGATCGAGCCGGCAACTCGGGCCGTCGGCCATTAGGGTCAGCAGTTCCGGGCCGACGATCGTCTCGGCTTCCGCGAGGGTGTCACGCACCGCCGGTGACAGCGCGGCCCAGGCCGAGAGCATGCCCACGCTCTGTGAGCCTTGCCCGGGAAACAAGATTGCAAAAGTCATGGGCGCGGATTGTTACTTAAACGCCGCGGCCAGCGCCAGCTAGACGCCATGATGATCCACAACACGGCCCCCAGCGCCCCGTAGCTGTGCGCTGCCGTAAGCACCGGCACCCCGATCAGTTCCTCATCACTGCTGATCGGGCCGTAGTAATGCTCGTAGCCCAACTTGACGATCAGCCCCAGCAACAACAGCAGGGCCAGGCGATCACCGTGACGGATCATCCACCACAAACCGAACACGAACGCCCCGTGCAGCACCCCCGACAGGCCGACATACCACCCCAGTTCGGGGTGCGCCGCCAGCATCACCACGCTGATGAACAGCATCAGCCACATCAAGCGCAGCAGTTGCCAGCGCGCAGACAGCGGCTCCGGGAACAACCAGGCCACCAGCACCAGCCCCAGCAGATTCATGCCCAGATGCGGCCAGCTGGCATGGACCAGATGCCCGGTCCACACGCGCCAGAGCTGGAACTCCTGCAGTGCCGCGCGATCCCAGCGCAATACCTGCTGAGCGCCGTCGCCGGCAATCTGCAGCGCCACCAGCACCACCGCAACGAAGCCGGCCACGGCGGTCAGACCCACCCAGGGCACACCCGGTATCATTCGCTGCATGATTCTTTCCTACCCCCGCCGGTCATTTGCATCCATGTCTGATTTTGCCCGCCGTTCCCGCGGATTTACCCTGATCGAAATCATGGTCGTCGTCGTGATTCTCGCGATTCTTGCGGCGGCCGTCGTGCCGCGCATCATGGATCGTCCCGACGAGGCGCGCATCACTAAGGCCCGCCAGGACATCCGCGTCCTGGAAAGCGCACTGGAGCTCTACCGCCTGGATAATTTCAATTACCCGAGCACACAGCAGGGGCTGGAGGCGCTGGTGCAGCAGCCGTCAGGCGACCCGCCGGCGCGTAACTGGAAATCCGGCGGCTACATCAAGTCCCTGCCCAAGGATCCCTGGGGTAATGATTACCAGTACTTGAGCCCCGGCACGCGTGGTGAAGTCGATATCTACTCACTGGGATCCGATGGGCGCCCCGGTGGTGCCGACGCGGCAGCCGACATCGGCAACTGGGCGGCGGAATCGGGCACCTCCTGATTTCAGCAACCGGCACACCCGGCTGGCCGGCGCGCATGGCAGAACACACACCGCAACCTACCCGCCGCGATGCCGGCTTCACATTGATCGAGATCCTGGTGGTGGTGTTCATCATCGGGGTGATTCTGGGGTTTGCCACGCTGTCGCTGGGCGGGCGATCGCTAGACGACCGCATTGAGCAAGACGCGCGCCGTCTCTACCAGGTCATGCAACTCGCGGCCGATGAAGCGATTCTGACCACTGCCGAAATTGGCTTTCAGCCGCTGGAGGACGGATATGCCTTCCTGGTGCGCGGGGATGCCAGCTGGGTGCCCATCGAAAACCCGCGCTCGCCGTTGCGGGTCCATCGTTTCGAGATCCCGGCCCGACTCCGGATTCTCGAGCAGACCGGCGGGCCGCCCCCGAGCACTCAGGACGAAGACGAAGAGTTACTGCCCGCCGTGTACTTTTTCTCTAGTGGCGAGCTGACGCCGTTCACTATCGAACTGTTCGTACCCGATAACCCCTACCGCTTCCGCATTTCGGGGCGTATCGACGGTGTGCTCAGCCTCAGCCAGCCTGACGAAAACGACCGCCTGTGAACGCAAGCCGCGGATTCACGCTGATCGAAGTGCTGGCGGCCCTGGCGGTGCTCGCGCTGGCGATGACGGCCTCGCTCTCCGCCTCGACCTTCTTCGCCAGTACCACGCGGGACCTGGAAGACCGGATGCTCGCAGGCTGGCTCGCCCATAACGTGATGGTCGAAACTCAGCTGGAGCTGCAATGGCCGCAGGTCGACAGCCGCGATGATGACTGGCAGTTCGCCAGCTACGACTGGGTTGTTGAGCGCACCGTCGAGGCCACGCCGGATGATTACATTCGGCGCGTGACGGTTCGCGTGCGTCGGGAGCGCGATGACGACGACGCCTGGCTGCTGTCGCGTGCGGCCTTTTTTGCTGAGCCCGCCCCACCCCTGCCGCCCGGCGCACTGTCGGCAGGAGGAGCCTCGAACCCGGTGCCAAGCGGCACCGGCGGCACGAGTGCGGGCCCATGAGCGCCGCGCCAACCACATCGCAGCGAGGCTTCACGCTGCTGGAGCTGGTAGCCGCGCTGGCCATTTTCGCGCTGCTGGCGGTCATGGCCTATGGCGGCCTGAACGCCATCATCAATACCAAGCAGGGCGTCGGCCAGGCACAGGCCCGGATGACGCAATGGCAGAAAGGCGTCTTCCGATTGCGTGCCGACCTCGAATCAGCGATAGACCGGCCCATTCGCGACGAATTCGGCGACGCCCAGCCGGCACTCTGGCGCAATCCGCGCGGCGGGCTGGAGTTCAGTCGGGGTGGCCTGCGCAACCCCCTGCAGCTACCCCGATCCACCATAGAGCGGGTCGAATACATACTCCAGGAAGACCGGCTGTTGCGCCGCAGCTGGGGTCAGCTCGATCGGGTTCAGGGCGATGAAGGTCTCAGTTACCCGGTCCTGGAAGGCGTGGAAGACCTGACCTGGCGGTATCTCAATGTTGACAACGAATGGATCGAGAACTGGCCTCCCCTGGAACTGGCCGTTGGCGATACCGCCAACGCGGGCCTGCCCCGCGCAGTCGAGCTGATTTTGATCACCAAACCCTACGGCGAGCTGCGTCTGCTGTTTGCCATGGCTGGCGCATGATCGGGCGGCGCGTACCCGGATCGGGCCCGGTGCCCGCGCGACGCGAGGACGGCGTGGCCCTGCTCACCGCGGTCATGGTCACCGCCCTCGCGGCGACGCTGGTCGCCGGCCTGCTGGTCGCGCAGAACCTGTCCATTCACCGCGCCACGAACATGCGCTCGATGGATGCGGCCTGGTGGTACCTGATCGGCCTGGAAGAATGGGCCGGGTCGATTCTGCGCCGCGATGCCGAAGATTCCACTTTTGATGGACTGGACGAGCTGTGGGCGACGCCGATCGACTTCCTCCCGGTGGATGAAGGCGCCCTGTCCGGCCGGATCATCGATCTGAACGGGCGCTTCAACCTGAACACCCTGGCCACAGCCGATGCCGAGGTTGCGCTGGCGCAGTTCCAGCGTCTGCTCGCGGCCATTCCGAACCTCGGCGACGCCAACCCGGCCGCGCTGGCCGCACAGATTGCCGACTGGGTGGATCCGGATGCCGAACCGCGGCCGCTGGGCGCCGAGGACGAGACCTATCTTTCGCTGGATCCGCCACGACGGGCCGCCAATGCGCCTTTTGCCAGCATTTCCGAGCTGCGCCTGCTGCCGGACATGACGCCCGAACTGTTTGCCGCAATTGAGCCACATGTCACCGCGCTGCCCATCGAACTGGGCGCGCGCCCGATCAATGTCAACACCGCGACAGCACCGGTGCTGCAAAGCTTGTCGCCAGAGATGACCGCCGCCGATGTGGAAGGCCTGCTTGCCGTTCGGGCGGAGAAATCATGGGAGACGATTGATGCATTCAACGTGGAGCCGATGATGACCGGGCGGACCGTGCCCGTGGCCATCGACATTCAGTCGTCCGTTTTCCTTGCCGAGGGCGCGGCGCAGATCGATGGTATTCGGCTGGAAATGCAATCGCTGCTCTTTCGCGGTCCGGACCGTCGCACCCGAGTGCTGGCCCACAGTCGGGCACCGTTGTAATGGCCCGGTGGCAGGGGCGCCGGCAGCCCGCATGCGCTTCAGCCGCTAGAATGCGCAGCCGCAGCACGGCGTTTCGTTCGTGCGGCGTCACGCATCCCTTTCCACTCCAGTTTTCGCAAGGTCCGTGTGTCTGATCTGTTTCTAGTCCGTCCTCCCGAGCGCGCCGCATCCTCCTGGTGCTGGCGACGCCTGGGGCCGGCCGCGGAGGCCCCGGCCACCGTTCAGTATGGTGATGACGATGCGGCGCGCCAGGCCCTGGAAGGCCAGCGCGTGGTGACGGTGCTGCCCGGGCGGCACCTGAGCTGGCATCGGCTTGACCTGCCGCTCAAGGGCGCGCGATTGCTGGCCGCCGCACCCTACGCGCTGGAAGATGCCCTGGCGGAAGACATCGATGGCCTGCACTTCTCGCCCGCACCCGCCCCGCTCGGAAGCCGCGCCGTGTTCGTCGTGCAGAAGCACTGGCTGGAGGAGCAAATCGCCCGAATCGAGGCGCTCGAACCGGGCGAAGTCGTAGCGGCCGTGCCGGACTTTGCCCTGCTGCCGGTCAATGCGCCGGGAGGAATCGTGCTCGCCAGTGACGGAACGCGGGCCTGGCTGCGCGATGTCAGTGGCACGTTGCTGGAAGTTCCGGTCGACTTGCTGCAACAGCACACCGATCTGGATGCCGACGCGCCCGTACATTTCGTTTCCATCGGCGGCGCACCCCTCCCGTGTGACCTCACGCTGCAACAGCGCAGTGACTGGGACGACCTGCTGAGTGCCGACGTGTCGCTGAGTTCGCTGCGTGCGTATTCATTGTTGCATGGCGAATTCAGCCGGCAATCGCGGCAATTTGACCTGGTGCGACCGTTTCTCTGGCCCGCGGCTGCGTTGGCGGCGGTTATTGTTGTGCATGCCGCGATCAGCGGCCTGGTGCTGTGGAAATTTCAGCAGGAAAATGCCGCCGTGCGGGCGCAAGTCGAAACGACGTTCCGCGAGACCTTTCCGCATATCACCCGCATCGTCGACATTCGCGTACAGGCCCAGCAGCAGCTGGAGCAAGCGCAGCGCGGTAGTGACGTCAGCCCGGTTCTCGCGCTGCTCGCCAAAAGCGCAGATGCCCTGACGCAAACACCCGAACTGCAACTCGACAATGTTCAGTTCCGGGACGCCGCGCTCTATCTGAGCCTGTCGGGCAAAAGCCTGCAGGCACTGGAAGCCCTGCGCGGCAAACTGGAATCACAACCGGAACTACGGCTCGAGGTGCAGTCCGCACAGGCGGGCAGCGATGGTGTGCAAATTCGACTCAAGCTGGAGCACGCCTGATGCGCGACTGGTGGGCGCAGCGAGAGCCGCGTGAACAACTCATTCTGCTGGGTGCAGCCGTCGTTCTCACGGTGCTGCTGTTTTTCATCATGATCTGGGAGCCACTGTACAAGGGCCTCCATCAGCAACGCGCGGAAATACGCGAGCAGCAGCAACTGGCCGAGTGGCTACTGGAAATCCGTCCCCAGGTGCAGGCTGCCGGTGGCGCGCGAACGCCCGCCAATGATGGCCGCTCAATGCTGGCCGTCGTGGACACGGCGTCACGCGCGGCCGGGCTTGCGCCCCAGGTCAAGCGGATACAGCCCGAAGGCGACACCACCGTCCGGGTCTGGATTGATGACGCGCCGCTGCAACAGGTCCTGCGCTGGATCCAGACCCTGCACGACCAGCAAGGCATTCGCACCACCAACCTCAACATGGACCGCGGCAAAAAACCGGGCACCGCCACCGCGCGCCTGACGCTGGAGCGCTGAGTCATGCGTATTCTTCTTGGGGCAGGCGCCCTGCTCGTCGGCCTGCTGGCCGGGGTTGTGCTGTTGGCGCCGGCATCTGCCGTCATCGGCCTGGCCGACCTGCCAACGCGTGCTCCCGGCTTGCGCGTGCTCGGTGTGGACGGCCGCATCTGGCAGGGGTCCGCGGCCTACGTCCAGTCTGGACGCACGGTTGTTCGCGAAGTGCATTGGACGCTGCAACCGCTGTCGCTGCTCGGGATGCGCGTCGCCGGCCAGGTCCGAGCCCGCCTCCATGACACCATCCCGCTGCGGGCCAACGTGGTGCTGCACGCCTCCCGGGCCGTCGATCTGCGCCAGGGCCAGACCAACCTCACTATCAGTCAGCTCAAACCGCTGCTGAATCTGCCCTTTTTGCCCCTTGACGGCCAAGCGAAGGTGTTCATCGATCATCTGCGATTGAACGCCGAGCAGCGACCCGAGGCTCTGACCGGCACGATCACCATTACCAACGCGCTCTGGACCCTGATCAAACCGGACGCGGCTCTGGGGGACTTCCGCATCGAATTTCGGACGGACGAGGACGGTCAGATTATCGGCAATGTCAGCGATCAGGACGCGCGCATTGGCGTCAGCGGCACCCTCACCCTGACGCCCGATGGCCAGTACGTCGCCGATCTGGCGATACAGCCGCGCGCCGAAACACCACCGATGATCCGCAACACCCTGCCCTCGCTTGGACGCCCCAACCCGGATGGCAGCTATCCCGTGCGCCAGCGCGGGCGCATTCCTGGCTGGTAGCGGCGGTGGCGGAGACGGTCATTGTCGGACTGTCGGGCGGCGTCGATTCGGCGGTCAGCGCCGCACTGCTGCTTGAGCAGGGCTATCGGGTGGAGGGCGTCTTCAT
>JBDNBC010000131.1:0-9787 GCA_039768115.1 Oceanococcaceae bacterium | reverse complement strand
GGCCCGCAGGGGTGCGCACAGGACGTGCGCACCGGGACTCCGGGGCAGGAGCCCCGTAGTCCCGCCCCGCCGGCAAACGGATCAGCCCGCGCGTAGCGAGCACCGCGCCCTCGACGGCCGGGCGCTACGGCAGCACCATGGGCGGGTGTGAATCTACGTCAGCAACTGCGCGAAGATCGCTTCCAGTTGCTCGGGATTGCGGTAGTCGATAACGATTTTTCCGCCCCCGGCGCCGGCCGGCTTGAGCATGACCTTCGCCCGCAGCCGGTCGGCCAACTGATCGCGGTGCTGCAGGCTGCGATCATCGAGCGGTGGCGGCGTGCGGCTGGCCGGTTGGGCGGCGCTCTGGCCGAGCCGACGTACCAGCGCCTCGGTGTCACGCACCGACAGCCCTTCACGCACCACACGTTGCGCGAGCTCTTCCTGCAGGGCCGGCTCCAGTGTCAGCAACGCGCGGCCATGGCCCATCTCGATCTGACTGTGGCGCAACAGATCCTGTACTTCGCTGCACAGGTTCAGCAGACGCAGCATGTTACTGACCGCCGCCCGCGAGCGACCCACCGCTTCCGCGCACTGCTCGTGGGTCAAACCCACCTCGGCAATCAGCCGGGCCAGGGCATTGGCCTCATCAATCGGGTTCAGGCCCTCGCGCTGGATATTTTCGATCAGGCCAATGGCCAGCACGGCGCGGTCTTCGAGCGCCCGCACCAGCGCCGGAACCTTGCCCAGGCCGGCCATGCGCGCCGCGCGCCAGCGTCGTTCGCCGGCCACGATTTCGAAATGATCACTCCCGGCGGTCAGCGGCCGCACCACCAGCGGCTGAATAATGCCCTGCACGCGGATGGAATCCGCCAGCTCGCGCAACGCGGTGTCGTCCATCACGCGTCGCGGCTGCAACTCCCCGGGGCGCAGCAGATCCAGTGCAATCTCAATGACCTGCTCGCCGGTAGCGTCACCGGCGACGGCGGCGTCACGCCCCTCCGCCACCGGCCGCACCAGGTTGAGGCTGTCACCAAGAAGGGCATCGAGGCCCTTGCCCAATCCTTTGCGGGTCTTGCTCATCGCATCTGTCCTTCGCGGCGCATCAGCTCACCGGCCAGGGCGATGTAGGCCTTGGCACCGGTCGAGCGGGGGTCATAGGTCAAAACGGGCTCGCCGTGACTCGGCGCCTCGGCCAACCGCACGTTACGGGGCACGACGGTGCGCAGCAACGTCGCGTCGAAGTGCTTGGTCAGCTCCATCGATACTTGCCGGGCAAGGTTGCTGCGCGGGTCATACATGGTGCGCAGGATGCCGGCGATGGCCAGTCGCGGGTTCACGCTCTGGCGGATCTGGCCGATGGTGCGGACCAGCGAGCTCAGACCTTCCAGCGCGTAATACTCGCACTGCATCGGGATCAGCACCCCGTCGGCAGCCGCCAGCGCGTTGACGGTCAGCATCGACAGCGACGGCGGGCAGTCCAGCAGCACGACATCGAAGCGATCATGCAGCGGCTCGAGCACTTCACGGAGCACATTGCTCGCGTTCTCGCGGCGCTTGAGATGGACTTCGGCGGCGGTCAGGGTGTCGTTTGCGGGCAGGCACCAGAGGTTTTTTGTCGGCGTTTCGCTGAGCGCCTCCACCACGGGGGATTCGCCCGTCAGCACCTCGCACACACCGCGCTCGATGCCGTGCTTATCCACCCCGACGCCCATGGTGGCATTGCCCTGGGCGTCCAGATCCACCAAAAGCACGCGGCGGTTCATAGCCGCAAGAGCGGCCGCAAGGTTCACGCTGGTGGTGGTTTTGCCCACGCCGCCTTTCTGGTTGGCGATGGCATACGTCTTCATGATCTGGCCCCGGGTCGAGAAGGTTCGCGCGGTGCGGCCGACAGCGGCTGCACGGTAACGATGCAGCGTTGCGCGTCCAGCCCGGGCACCGCGAGGGGCGTCATTGTATAGCGCCAGCGGCGCGCGTCGAGTGCGGCCAGCTCCGTCTCGACACCCGGCCCCTTCAGCGCCAGCACCTGCCCGTCCGGTGCGAGCAAATGCGCCACCAGGTCCAGTGCTTTCGGCAGCGCGGCAAATGCGCGGAAGCAGATCAGGTCGAAGCGATCACTTACGTCTTCGACGCGCGCATGCAGCGCCGTGAACTGGGTGAGGCCCCAGACCCGGCCCATATGGGCCTGAAAGTCCGCCTTGCGCCGACGGGCATCCACCGATACGACAATGCGGTCCGGTGCTTCACGTGCCCACAGTAACCCGGGCAAGCCGGCGCCACTGCCCACATCGCACACCCGGGCGGGCAACGGGCGTGGCAGCGCCGCAAGACAATCCAGCAGGTGTTTGGTGACGATCTCCTGCGGGGCGGTAATGGCAGTCAGGTTGGTCTGCTGGTTCCAGCGCAGCAACTCGTCGATGTAGCGCAACAGTTGCGGTACCCGCTGCGGGTCATCGGATAACTTAAGCGCAGCGCAACCGGCCGCCAGCTGGGCCGCCAGCGCCTCCCTCACTCGAGCAGGGCGGGCAATTGCTGCACGGCCTCTCCGCCCAGCCGGGCTTCGATGGCCGGCAGGTATAGCGACTCGACCCGATCCCGCCGCACCTTCAGCGTGGGCGTCACCATGCCGTTATCTGGCGACCATTCTTCGGCCGTTACGAACAGATGGCTGAGCCGTTCGTGCGCTTCGAGCTCCGGGTTGATCTCCTCCAGCGTGGTCTGCAGTGCGGCCCGAACCTCGTCCCAGGGCTTGCGCAGCGCCGAGTCCAGCACGACTACCGCTACCGGCTGCTTCATGCCCGACCCCATCAGGCAGATCAGGTCAATCATCGGGTTGCGGCTGAACGCGCCCTCGATCGGGGCGGGCGCGACGTATTTGCCCTTCAGCGTCTTGAAGATTTCCTTGACCCGGCCGGTGATGAACAAATGACCATCCGCGTCCAGGTGGCCCTTGTCACCGGTCTGCAGCCAGCCATCAACCAGAGTCTCGCGGGTTTTTTCCGGGTCCTTGTAATAACCCATCATCGTCGCCGGGCCCCGGGTCAGGATTTCGCCCTTGTCGTCGATACGAATTTCGCAGCCCGGCAGCGCCTCGCCTACCGAGCCGGCCTTGTTGCGCCCGGGGCGATTGGCGGAGCAGTACGCCAGGTTCTCGCTCATGCCATAGCCCTGCAGCACCTCGATCCCGAGCCGGGCGAACCAGGCCTGGATATCCTGCGGCAGCGGCGCCGCACCCGAAATGGCCTGGCGCACCCGATGCAGGCCCAGCGCCTTGCGAATCTTGCCGGCGATGTAGCGACCCAGCAACGGCACCCGCAGCAGCCGATCGAGCTTGTGTTGCGGGACCTTGGCCAGAATGCCGGCACGCAACTTGTTCCACACCACCGGCACGGCGAAGAAGCGCGTCGGCGCCACTTCGGCCAGTTGTTCGGCAAAGCGGTCGATGTTTTCCAGAAACGCAATCGAACCGCCGCTGTACAGGCTCATCCCCTCAACGATGCCGCGCTCGGCGATGTGCGCCAGCGGCAGATACGAGAAAAACACCTCGTCGGGCTGCATGTCGAAGGCCGTAACGGCATTGCTGGCCGCAAACGCAGACGCCCCATGGGACAGCGCCACGCCCTTGGGCAGGCCGGTGGTGCCCGAGGTATAGACCAGGGTCCACAACGAATCCGCCGTCGGCTCCGGGGTGTCGCCCATCGGCTCATGGGCGGCAATGAGCTCGTCCCAGCGGTGCATCGCGGTCGGCGAATCAGCGTAGGGGAATGCAATCGTCGTCACCCCCTGCGGGATGCCGGCCACGATGCCGTCCTGGCCCAGAATCGGCCCCAGAAAGATGGCCTTGGCCTCACTGTGTTCGAGCACATAGCGCACCGCGTCGGTGGCCTGTTTGGGATAGATGCCCACCGAGACGAAGCCGCCCGCGGTAATGGCCTGATCCGCCATCACCCAGTGCGCCGAGTTACGCGCGGCGATGGCAATTTTGTCCCCGGGTTTGAGGCCGAGCGCACGAAGAGCCGTGGCCATCCGCCGCACCTGGTCGCCCACCTCGCCCCAGGTGTAATCCCGGTACTGGCCCGGCCCTTGCGGCTGCCGCAGGTACACCTTGTCGGGCGCCGTGCGCTCCCAGTGAAAAAAAAGCCCCGTCGGGGTTTCGAGTGATGTGTTGTCGGTCTGTTGCATGTTGGTTGACTCCCCCGACCCGCCCGCTGGCGGGCCTTCTCCTGGCCGCGCCGAAGATTACCGTACTTTCAGCGCTCCGCCGCAGTCCGGGTGGTAATGGGTATGACCTTGCCCGGCGCCGCGGTCGTGCGGGTTACCCCGCGATCCTTCATTCGCTGCAGGCAGGCCTCGAAAGTGCGGCTGACCACCGTGGAGTTGCGGATCCGCTCGATCTGCGGCCAGGTCCGCCGTTCGCCATCGGCGATGAAGCGCTGAATATCCGCATCAGTAGGGTTCGACATCACCTGCAGCAGCTTTTTCGGGGGCTGCCGCGGGAAGATGGTGACATCCCCACTGTAGCGCTGGGTGGTGATGGCATGCACTTTTTCGAGGATGCGCCCGAAGCCTTCCGGGTCCATGTGATCGCGCGCCGTTTCCATGACGTGCTTGCTGTACACCTGCAGGCTGCTTCGGGCCAGTTCACTGGCAAAGGCGCCGACACCGCGTCCCTTGTTCAGGCGCTTGCGTTCGCTGCGCATGAACGGCACGACATGCGGGTTGGTCTGGCTGACGATGTAGTGATTGACGTTGTGCAGACGCGCCAGCCGCAACATCGGCAGGTCCGAGCGCAGTGAGCCATCCTGCCACTTTTGCTGGGGCATGTAGCCGACCGTCTCGCCACGATAATTCTTCGCCAGCAGGCTAACCGCCGGGAAAACGCCGGGGATCGAGCAACTGGCCAGCGAGGCCCGCCGCATCAGTACGTTCGGTGCCGACAGATAATTCATCAGCCGGCCCTGCTGGTGCGCATCCACCGGGGACACCGTGATGCCGACGATCCGCCGGGTGCGGTTGAAGGCCTCCTCGAAGGTGTACTCCCCCATGTTGCTGGCAAGACAGGCTTCCAGCTGCACCGGGTCCATGAACGCGCGGCGCTTCCAGGCCGTGCGCAGATCCACTGTCCGCCAAGCCTCAAGGTACATGCCTCCGGGGTGGAAGGCCTCGTTCATTTCCTCATCGAGCCGGGTCCCGACCATGCCGGCAATGATGGAGCCGGCTGACGAACCGGTGATCACCCGCGGCAGCAGGCGCTCCTGCCATAGCGCCTTGATGACGCCGAGATGAAACATGCCAAGGGTGGCGCCGCCGGACAGCATCAGCGCGCTGCGGCCAAACGACGAGCCGGTGCGTTTGAAGAACAGCACTTTCTCATCGAGCGGGAAGTCTTCGAAGTCGTTATCGCAGAGGTAGTTCAGGCAGATCGCGACCTCGTTAAGGTAGCTCTCCAGCAGAATTTTTGTCCCCGCCCGGCAGTGCGCATACAGCGAGGGGTTGGCGATGTTGCCGAGATTACCGTGCAGGCCCTCGTGCAGAACGAACACCAGTTCGCGTACGCGATGATCCTCACGCAAGCGACGCAGCTCATCCAGACGGCCGCGAATCATGCGGTAGTCGTATTCGCTGCTGGCATCCTCGTAACGCCACTCACTCCGGCCTTCCATTTCATCCAGCTCGGCGCCCATCGCCAGCCAGGTCGCGTAGTCCGGCGCGTTCTGCCAGTCGCGGTGCAAGCGCTTGAAGCGCCGATTTCTCACCATGTGACACTCACGTGTATTTATGTTGCAGCGCATCAGCATAGCCCAGCGCCCCCGCGCAGGGCCAATGCGCTCAGCCGCGCGGAATGGTGATCCAGTCCCCGGCGCGGATGAGATCCGGGTTGCGGATGCTGTTGTACCGAATCAACGCGGCCGCACTGAGGCCATAGCGACGGGCGATGCCATCAAGGGTCTGGCCCGGCTGCACACGATGCCGCAATGGCGCCCTGCTGGACTCGCCATCCACCCCGACGGTGACCTGCAGCACCTGTCCCAGACGCAACATGTTGGCGTTATTGATGCGATTGTCACGCTTGAGCTGCGCCACGCTGGTGCCATAGCGCTCGGCGATCTGGCTCAGGGTGTCGCCGACGCGAACCCGATGCGCGATGCGTTGCGCTTCACCCCCGCGCACCTTGAGCTGCTGGCCAACCTGCAACCGGGTCGCACTACCGATGTCGTTATCGGCCAGCAGCCGCGACACCGTCGTGCCGTACGTTCGGGCGATGGCCCAGAGCGTTTCGCCGGATGCGACCCGGTGAAAGCGAAACTCCGGCGCGGCGACAGCGCTCGCCGCCACCGCCCCGCGCCCGGTGGGCACGCGCAAGGTCTGCCCCACCCGGATCAACGAAGCCGAACGCAGATTATTACTGCGCATGATGGCGCTGACCGAGGTGCCGTAGCGCGCGGCGATCTTCGACAAGGCATCACCCCGACGCACTCGATATTCCGCGAAGTAGGCCTTCTGCCGGTCATGCCGCTGATCTGCCGGCAGCCGCGACATGGCGACGACCAGTTCATCCCCGCGGCCACGCAGAGTCCGGATCACCGACCCGCGCGGCACCCACAAATCGCCGCGTTGCACAGCCGTCGAAAACGACGGATTGAACCAGGCAAAATCCTCCTGACCCAGCCCGCTCAGCCGCTGCACCGTCCGGTAGCTCAGGTAGGCCGGCGTGGTCACCTCATCAAAGGTTTGCAAGGGCATCGGGCTCAGCGGCCCAAGATACTGCGCGGCGTTCTGCTCGACCTCGATGGCCGCAATGAACTCGGCGTAATAATTCTTTGCCGCAAAACCCCAACGCGGCCCGTCCCAGTGCTTGATCAGCCCGACAAGGCTGTCTATGCCGGTGGCTTCCCGGCCGCGTGCCAGGCCATTGCGCCCGTAGTTGTACGCAGTGACGGCCAGCGGCCAATCCTGTAGCAGTGCGTAGTCGTCGGTGAGATGGCCAATGGCGGCGTGCGTGGCCATCCATGGGTCGCGCCGCTGGTCGGCGACCTCGTCATAGCGCATATAGTGCCGCGCCGTGCCGGGCATGAACTGCCAGATCCCGGCCGCGCCCGAGCGGGAATAGGCCGCCCGGTTGAAACTGGACTCGACATACGGCAGCCGAGTGAGCATCCGCGGCAGGCCGGCTTCGGCAAAAGCCCGCTCGATGTAGGGCATGTACTGCCCCGCCTCGACGATGGCCCGGGCAAATTTCTCGCGCAGCCCACGCTGGCCGCGCACCCACTCGGCCGCCTGGGCGTACTTTTCCGGGCCGCCCCGGATTTTCTTCATCAGCCCGGCCAGGTTCTGCAGCGGGCCCGGCACCGCCGCGCCCTCCGGCA
This sequence comes from Oceanococcaceae bacterium, assembly GCA_039768115.1. Lineage (GTDB taxonomy): Bacteria > Pseudomonadota > Gammaproteobacteria > Nevskiales > Oceanococcaceae > MS8. The sequence continues at coordinate 2,441 of JBDNBC010000131.1, read as the reverse complement.
ATGCGGCCAGCGCCCGCAACTGGTCCTGGATTTCCTCGCGAACCTGACCGACCTGTTCGCGCCGGAACAGCCGATATTCACCTTCGTCGTCGAAGGACAGGGCCGCCTCGCGCAAATCCAGCACCCGGTAGATCACATCGAGCCGATCGGGATGATGGAATACCACTTCGTGCTCGCTATAGCGGCCGAAAATGTCTTTCCAGAAGCTGATCGCCGTGGCCAGTTCCGGGGGCCGCGGGAAAGGATCGTCCGGAACCGCGGCGCGCGCCAGACCGAGCAGGCCGGACAGCAGCAACACAAGCCCCGCAAGGGCCGAGACTCTCAATACAGATATGCGCATCGCCTGATTCTATCGACCAAAAAAAGGGCCCGCACGAAGCGGGCCCCATTCGTCGGCGCGCGGGCCGCCTAGGCGAAGCGCCGCCGCAATCCCAGCAATAACAGCACGCCGATCAGCAGGCCACCCAGGGCCCCGCCACGGGCGTCGGAGGAGCTGTTCACCGTCGGCGCCGGGTCCAGCACGTCCCCTGTGAGCTCGTCGCCAAAGGTGTACAGCTTTACGCCACGACCAAAGGTGCCGGCGAAGAGATTCTCCGCGTTGCCTGGCTGCAGCACCAGCTGGTTGACCGGCACGTTCTCGAGATCACCCAGCGGCGCCCACTCGCTGCCGTTAAGGTCGCTGGAGATAAATACGCCCAGGTCTGTCCCGACGATCAACTGCTCGCCACGCTTAACGATCGTGGTGACCGGGGTGTCGGGCAGGTTGCCGGAAATATCGACGAAGTTTTCACCCGCATCGTTCGAGCGGAACACGTGGCCTTCCCCGATGTTCAGCGTTTCATCGAGATAACCGCCCGGCTTGATCCAGCGCGCCGTGCTATAGCCGCCCAGGGTCACGAAGACCTGTTCCGGTTGCTCGTCATTCATTTCGATGCCGTAGATGAACCGGTTGGGCAGCCCGTTCATGGTGGCCTGACGCCAGCCATCGCTACTGCCTTTCTGAGGCGGTACATCACCGCCCACATTGGTAGCAATACCGCGCTGGAAGGGGGTATCACCGCTGGAGTTGGTACACGGACCACACCAGCCGGCGTAGATATTGGCCCCGCTGACGTCGACCGGACGATGTCGCGCCTGATGCGGCTGACCCGTGGCCTCATCGGCGCCCAGGTCAAACAACTCGACCCAGTTCGCTTCGGAGGACGCATCCAGTGTCGCGGCCACTTTGGATCCCACGGCCACCAGATGATCGGCATCGGTGGGATCCATCATGAACGGCCCGAGGAAGTGAGCCGCACCGATGACGCCTTCGGGCGGCGCTATCAGGGTGTGCGAGCGGCCGCCATCGGTTGTGCGGTTAATCGACAGGCCGGGGGTTTGCACATAAGCCACCGCGGAATTATTCGGGTCCACGGCCGTCCAGACGCCGTCACCCACGTATGTGCGAATCTGCCGGCCGGTGCCGGGCTCGATAAAGCCCGAGGCGTTGTCCTGCAGGCCGTACCAGACCTTGCCGTCCTTGGCGACGCTGATGCCGTAGTTCATCAAGGTGTAGAAGCCGCTATTGGCACCGTCACCCCACTTGGTGTTATCGAAGTCATCGGTGATCGGGTTGCCCGAGTACTGCTTGTACACACCGCCGTCACCACCGGCAAACAGCCACACCCCGCCGCGTTGCGGGTCCGGAATGAAGATGCCGTCATGCTGGTCAGGGTGGGTCGTGGTGCCGTTGACCACACCGTCATAAAACGGGCAAACCGGTGCTGCCGGGCCGATGGTGCCGATTAGGAAGGCACAGGTTTCGCCGGCAAAATAGGTCCCGAAGACCTCGAAATCGAGGGCGGGTAGCTGCTCGACAACCCCAACGACCGGCAGCAGCGTGTTCCGAGCCAGTTGATTCAATGCGTTGTTGATCTGCAGGTCATCAAGCAAGCCATCAACGGTGTCATCGATAACCGGCACGGGCGGCAGCCCGGACAGCGTGTTTTTCCAGACTTCTTCCATGCCAAACGCCAGCCGCGTGGGCGCGTTGAGCACAAGGTCTGTCTGCGTTGGGTCCGGCTGAATCCACAGGTTGTACCAGGCCTGAATGCCGGCACTGATACCCAGCGCGACTACAGCGGACAACGATGACCCATTTGGCACCGAGGTGAAGGCCAGTTGCAGGTCGTCGGCCAGGCGGATCCACGAGTCGCCAAAATCCATCGACACGTAGACGCCGTTGATCGCCGTGGGGTTCAGCCCCCCGGTGACGGTCTCACAAATGAACTGCGGGTCGCCCTCCGGTAGCTGCTCGCAATCCAGCGGAAGTGAGGGTGAATCCGTCTCGAGCGGAATATCCAGCACCGGAATCCCGCCGTTGAGCAGTACGGAATCCTGCACGATGGCGTAAACGATGTTGTGATCCTGCTCGGGGCCAATCACCGGGCCCAGCTCGATGC
>JBDNBC010000130.1:0-6439 GCA_039768115.1 Oceanococcaceae bacterium | reverse complement strand
GGGTCGTCGGCAATCTGGCTGCACATTCCGGACGGGCTGAGCCCGCCCTGCCGCAGCTTCTGCATTTGTCTTTCACGGAGATGACGTCATGCCAATCCACACACCGTTTCTAGCCGCTGTCCTTGCCCTCTCTGTCGTGTCGGGTGTCGCTCACGCCCAGGAGCCGGCCCCCGCCGTCGACAGCATGCCGTTGGGCATGGCGATCGCCATTCAGGGCGATCAGGCCCTGGCGAACATCCGCAGCGACGTTGCCGCCACAATGTCCCAATCCCTTGAGCAACTGATGGCGGATTCCCTGCGGATGGGTCGGGCGGCGGCGATAAGCCCGACGCCTAGTGACGCCCAGCCGACCGATGTCCTTGCCCTGGCGGTCGAGCGTTAAATTCGTCGTTACATTCGCCGCCTTTATTCCGTTGGCTTGCACTCGGGCTGATGAACATGTCCGCTAAACTCGATGGCGTAGCTCGCGAACAACCGGGGGATTTCGAGTGTGCCATGCAGATAGGTAGCGACAAATCTGAACCCGTTCGGTGGCGTTTTGCGACTGCGGAGTTCAATGAGCGGAACCACGAGCTGACGGTGTCCGGTCAATCGGTCGCCCTGGAGCCCAAGCCACTGGAAGTGCTCCTGTGCCTGCTGCGGGCCGAAGGTGAGCTGGTTACCAAGGACGAGCTGTTTGAAACGGTGTGGGCGGGCCGGGTCGTGACCGATGGCGTGCTTTCCCAAGCGATACGCCGTATCCGCGAGGTTCTCGGGGATGGTGATCGCACCATGCTGCGCACAGTGCATGGATACGGGTTTCGATTGGATGTTCCTATCGAAATTGAAGGGCGTGACGACCCCGGCACGCAGCTACAGTTGACGCCCGGGCAAAGCCTGGAAACCCTGCCGGAGTGGGTGCTGGAAGAACGCCTGCAAACACGGCCTGCCAATGAACTGTGGCGAATTCGTCACCGCGAGAGCGGGCAGCTGCGCGTCATCAAGCTGGCCCTGGATGAGCGTGCCCAAAGGGCTTTGAAGCGCGAAGTGACGCTCAACAAGGTCCTGCGGGCCGAGTTGGGTGAGGGCGCTCCGGTGGTTCCGTTGCTGGAATGGCACTTCAGCAGCAGTCCGGCCTGGATTCAGATGCCGTGGTATGAACACGGCAGCCTGGCTGACTGGATTACCGCGCAAGGCGGGCCTGCCCAGCTTGATATGCGTCGTCGGGTCAATCTCGTGGCGGAGGCGGCAGAGGCACTGGCCAAGGCGCATGCGCTGGGTGTCATGCACAAGGACATCAAGCCGGGAAATCTGCTGGTCGAGCGTGGCGCCGGGCAGCCACGATTGTTGCTCTGTGACTTCGGTAGCGGCACGGTGAAAAGCCGTGATCGCCTCGAGCAAGCCGGCGTCACGGTGATGGGGTTCACCAAAACGGTCAACCCGGAGGCATCCACCAGTGGCACCCCGGCCTATATGGCGCCCGAGGTCTTGAAAGGGGGTGTTTTCTCCGAGCAGTCCGACATTTATGCGCTTGGCATTCTGCTCTACCAGCTGGTGATTGGGGATTTGACCGAACCCATGGCGGCCGGCTGGGAAGAGGATGTCAGCGATGCGGCCCTGCGGGGCATCATTTCGGCGGCATGTGCGGGCAAGCCCGTTCGCCGTGTCCCCAGTATGCAGACCCTGGCGCAAGCCATTCGTGACTGGCAACCACAGAAGGCCGCCGCGGTAGAGACCGCTGCATCGCCCCGAAAGGTGCCTAAGAGGCGGGTTGCCTTTGCGGCACTCGCGGTGGTTTTCGTTTTCGCGCTTTGGTTGTGGCAAGACCGCGCGAGTGACACGAACCCGTCGGGGAGTCAGGGGGGATTCGCTGCCGTACCCGATATGGGTGGCCAGCGCGTTGCGATCCTGTCCTTTGAGCTGCTCGGTCTGGATGAGCAGACGCAAACCATCATGGCCGGGCTCCAGGATGCCTTGCTCGCGGACCTGGCCAGCCTTTCGGAAGTACGACTTGTTCACGGTCAGAATCTCGAGGCGCTGGGTTTGTCTGATGCGGGCGCAGAGAAAGTCGGGCGTGCGCTGAGCGCGGATCATTTGATCCGCGGTTCCGTCCAACAGGCGGATGCTGAGTTGCGGGTAAATTTGCAAATTGTTGATGCCGCGCGCGGTGAAACGATCTGGGGGCAAGCCGTTACCGGCACGCGCAGCAATCTATTCGCCTTGCAGGCCGATATCGCGCAGACCCTCGCGCGGGCACTGGGTACGACACTCGACATCCCGGGCGACCGGGCGATTAACAATGAAGCGTATGAAGCCTATCTCGCGGCGCTTTCCCTATGGAAACAGGGCTTGGGCAACACGGATGAACTGGCGGCCGAGCTGGAGAAAGCCCTGGCACTCGATCCGCAATTCATTGACGCCCACTTGCTGGCTCTGCTGAAAGCGGCGCGTGACTACTGGTTTTCCAGCGCGACGCGGGAGGAGTCGGAGTCACGCATCGCCGAGCACCTGAGGGCCCTGGAAAGTCAGGACACGTCGCCGGTCAAGTTGGCAACAGCGCGTGCGGTCCGGCGTTACTACCTCGAACATGATCCACGTGGTGGGGTGGAAATTCTGGCGCCGTTTCGCCGCAACTTGTTGCGTAACACCGAATCGGCGATGTTCTACGCCTACATGTTGCGGCGCATTGGCCGCACAGATGAGGCATTCACCATTCTGGACGCGATCATTGATCAGGACCCGTCCGCGGCCACGCCCGTCGAGACCAAAGCGGAGTTAATGGCCTTTCTGGGGCGCGGCCGCGATGCCGTTGCGCTACTGCAGGAAGCCGCGGAGCGCTTCGGCACGCAGGGTCATGCGGCTCTTAAAGCGGCATCGTTTGGCTATGATCTGACGGGCGATGTGCGGTTCGTTGAGCTGGGGCGCAAGGCGCTGGAGAGTGATGATTTTTACAGCGGTATGCGCGCGCATGCGGACATGGAGCTGGCGCGCAGGGCCGGCGACTGGGAAACCGTACGCAACCTGGCACGCGCAAATGAGGGCGAAGACAAAACGGTATCCGCCCATGGCCGTATGCCGAGCGAGCTGCTCGGTGCGCTGGCATTACGTGCGGGTCAGGCTCCGGTAGAGGAAGTCCGTGCGCGGGCCCAAGTGGCGCTGGACAGGCTGACCACATGGCGCAATCGCTCTGATAGCGCTTCGCGGCGGAGCATCACGGCCATTGCCCTGGCATTGCTGGGTCGAGCGGATGAGGCGCTGCAGCTCACGGCGCAGGTAGAGACGGATTACCCCCTGGAGCGTGACCAGATTGAAGCCGCCGATCGCACCATGGACGCGACGATCGTGCACGCCCTGCTGGGCGACGAAAAGGCCGTCATGCAGCGACTGCAGACATTGCGGCAGTCGCTGTTCTACGCAACGCAGCTGTGCGCCCTCCCGCAAGGTTTCGAGCATCAGCCAGTCTGGGAGATGGCCCAGGCGCGGTCATACATTTCCGAGCAATGCGACCCGCTCTGGAAACGCAACCAGCGGGAGCTGTCACCGATACTGGAAGCTCTCGAGGGGGCCTGACAGGTAGACATGATCGCGACCGTGAGCGCTGGCAATGTCATTCCTCGTCGGAGACATGTTCCTGGTCATGCCTTCTTTCCTCTCCCGCAACAGACATCTGATGACATCAACTGGCCGTACCGCTTTTCTCCTTGCCGTGCTTGCAAGCACGGCATCCCAGGCGTCAACGCCCCCGACACATGCCCCTGCCGAGCGGGAGCAATGCGTCAGAACACTGGCGATTTCGGCAGCGGACGACGTCACGTTGGCCGAAATCCGGCGCCGTTGCGAAGAACAAGCGGATACGCAGCAGCCGGCTGATGCCCCACGCCCACAAGATTCCCCTTACGAACGCCGTGAGCAGCTGGAGAAGGTCACACAGTTCAATCCCTTTGTGCTTTCCCCATTCAAGCCCAATTATTTTCTTCCGCTGACTTATCACGACAGCCCCAATCAGCAAAGCACCGAGGGCAATGGCCTGGGTCAGCGAGCGGAGTTCAAATTTCAGCTCAGTGTGCGTTTTCCAGTCTGGATGGACGTGCTGGGTACCGGCGGTGACTTGCATGTGGCGTACACGGGGATCGCCTGGTGGCAGGCCTATGACGGCAGCCGTTCGCGTCCTTTTCGTGAGACCAACCATGAGCCGGAAGTCTTCCTGAGTTTTGATGTGAACTGGCCCGTTCTCGGAACACACCTGCGGCAGGTCACGATTGGCATCAACCATCAGTCCAATGGCCGCAAGTTACCGACGTCGCGGAGCTGGAATCGCATCGTGGCGAGCATCGTCTGGGAGTACGAGAACCGCGTCATGATTTTCCGGCCGTGGTATCGCATTCCCGATCCGCCCAAGGAGAGCGCCGATGATCCGCGGGGCGACGAGAACCCCAACATCGAGCGCTTCGTCGGGCAGTTCGAACTCATCGCGGCATGGAGGAAGGGGGACAACACCTACGCCGCCACGTGGCGCAACAACGCCCGTGCCGATAACCGTGGCAGCCTGGCGTTCAGCTGGAGCTTTCCATTGGCGGGCCGGGCTCGCGGGTATGTGCAGGCCTTCACCGGCTATGGTGAAGCGCTCATCGACTACGACGATCACCACAACCGCATCGGGCTCGGCATCCTCCTGACAGACTGGCTGTAGCGATGATGGGGATGATCATCGCGCCGGAAGGGATCTTGGGTAGCGACATAAAAAAACCGCCGTTGGTTACCCATCGGCGGTCGATTTCTGCAAACGCCAGGTCAGGCGGCGGCGCGTTCCCGCTCCTCGGTTGGGGCGTCGGCTGAGGCCTCCGCTGGGGCGGAGGTGCGCATCAGGTGGTCGAAGGCGCTTAGTGCTGCCGCCGAGCCGGCCCCCATGGCGATGATGATCTGCTTGTACGGCACCGTGGTGACATCGCCGGCGGCCATGACGCCGGGCAGGCTGGTTTCGTTGCGGTCGTTGACCACCACTTCGCCACGCGGGCTCAGCTCCAACGTGCCCTTGAGCCACTCGCTGTTGGGCAGCAGGCCGATCTGCACGAAGATCCCTTCCAGCTCCACGGTATGGCTCTCGCCGGACGCACGGTCCTTGTAGACCAAGCCGTTGACGCGGTTGCCATCGCCGGTGACCTCGGTGGTTTGTGCGTTGGTCAGAATGGTGACATTGGGCAGGCTGCGCAGCTTGCGTTGCAACACCTCATCGGCACGAAGCTGGGTGTCGAATTCGATCAGCGTAACGTGCGCGACGATCCCGGCCAGGTCGATGGCCGCTTCGACGCCGGAGTTACCACCACCGATGACCGCCACACGCTTGCCTTTGAATAGCGGGCCGTCACAGTGCGGGCAGTAGGCCACCCCTTTGTTGCGGTATTCATCTTCGCCGGGCACGTTCATCTGCCGCCAGCGCGCGCCGGTGCTCAGAATCACGCTTCGGGCTTGCAGCGTCGCGCCGCTCTCGAGCGTCAGGCGATAGCCGTCGGTGGTCTCTTCGAGCGCCGTCGCGGTCTGTCGCTTCATCACGTCAACCTCGTAGTCGGCCACATGTTGTTCTAGCGCGGTGACCAGCTTCGGGCCTTCGGTGTAATTCACCGAGACGAAGTTTTCGATGCCGAGGGTGTCGACTACCTGGCCACCGAAGCGCTCGGCCACGACGCCCGTCCGCACGCCTTTGCGGGCGGCGTAAATGGCCGCCGCGGCACCGGCCGGACCGCCGCCAACGATCAAAACGTCGAAGGGATCCTTTTGTGCAAGCGCTTCGGCGGCGCGGGCATCGGCCTGGGTGTCGAGTTTGGCAACAAGGTCCTCGATGCTCATCCGGCCCGCGGCGAAGAACTCACCATTAAGGAAAACGGACGGCACCGACATCACTTCACGCGTCTCCACTTCGCTCTGGAACAGCGCGCCATCAATGGCCTCATGAGTGATGCGTGGGTTCAGCGTTGCCATCAGATTCAGCGCCTGGACCACATCCGGGCAGCTCTGGCAGGACAGCGAGAAATAGGTCTCGAAGTGGTACTCGCCGGGCAGATTGCGAATCTGCGTGGCCAGTTCGTCGGAAATCTTGCCCGGGTGCCCGCCGACATGAAGCAGCGCCAGGACCAGGGACGTAAATTCGTGGCCGAGCGGAATGCCGGCAAAGGTGACGGCGACATCATGACCGGAATCGTCCTGCGAGCTGATCGAGAATCGCGGCGTGCGGCCGTCGGAGGCGTCAGCGTCCGTTACGGATATGCGGGTGCTGGTCTCGCCGATCTGGGTTAGCAGGGCGCGCAGTTCTTCCGATTTGGGGGAGTCATCGGTGTAAGCGGTGAGCACGACATCGCGTGTCAGCCGCTCCATGTAGCCCTTGAGCTGGGCTTGAAGGTCCGTCGTCAACATGAGGATCTCCTTGTGTTCAATGTGTGGGGCGGCAAAAAAAGGGCGCGCCGGC
>JBDNBC010000129.1:0-3901 GCA_039768115.1 Oceanococcaceae bacterium | reverse complement strand
TATCGATCTCACTCTCTCGCAGCCTCACCCAAAAAATATTCTAAATGAAGCGAAATTCCATTAAAAACTTGCCTGTGGCGTTAATCGCATCCGACAGGGGGATGGTGTCCGTCACCACCAGTGAATCAAGCGCGGAGTCGACCAGGTTCTGCGGGGCGCGCCCCGACAGCACCGGATGGGTGACGTAGGCATGCACCGCCCGCGCGCCGTGTTCTTTCAGCGCCTTCGCCGCCTGCGCCAGCGTGCCCGCGGTATCGACAAGATCATCGACGATGATGCAGGTCTTGCCGCTGACATCACCAATGATATGCATGACCTCGGCGACATTGGCCTTCGGCCGCCGCTTGTCGATGATGGCCAGATCCGCCTCAAGCCGCTTGGCGACCGCCCGGGCGCGCACCACCCCGCCGACGTCCGGCGACACAACAATCAGATCCGGGTGCTTCTGTTTCCAGATGTCGCTGAGCAGCAGCGGCGAGGCGTAGACATTGTCGACCGGCACGGAGAAGAAACCCTGAATCTGCTCGGCGTGCAGATCGATCGTCAGCACGCGATCAGCACCGGCCACGCCAATCATGTCGGCGACCAGTTTGGCGGTAATCGGCACGCGCGCACTGCGCACCCGGCGGTCCTGCCGGGCGTAACCAAAGTAGGGGATGACCGCGGTCACCCGGCCGGCTGATGCGCGCTTGAGCGCGTCAATCATCGCCAGCAATTCCATCAGGTTGTTGTTGGTCGGAGCGCAGGTCGACTGGATGACGAAGACATCCTTGCCGCGCACGTTCTCCTCGATTTCGACGGCCACTTCACCGTCCGAGAAACTGCCGACCGAGGCCTTACCAAGGCGGGTCTGCATGGCTTCGGCGATGTCCCGCGCGAGCGGCAGATTGGCGTTGCCGCTGAACAGCATCAAAGACATGTCCTGCACGGATGCTCCCTGGGTTGTCTGGGATGAATCATGAAATGGCTGGGGCGGCAGGATTCGAACCTGCGCATGGCGGGATCAAAACCCGCTGCCTTACCGCTTGGCTACGCCCCAACTGTTCTTTTTTCTAACGCTGACCGGCCTGCGCGGATCAACCGGCTGCCGTGGCATCCCCACCCAACTGCATGCGCAGTGGCGACAGATTGGTCACGGATGTTGTGACAACCTGGCCGGGTACTGAGCTGACCAGACCCGCAATTGTACGCATATTTTCTCGCGAGGGTAAGCGAGAATAAAACGCCGAACCCGTGCCACTCATGACGAACGGCGCGTGCTGGCGAAGGGTACGGGCAACGGCTGCCAGTGCCGGCGAGGCCGCCAGCGCCGCCGCCTCGCAGTCGTTGCGAGCCGCCGCAATCGCCGCCGCCAGCGCCCCCGACAACTCGACCGCGCCGCGCCCCCTCTCCGCCACAGCCAGCGGCGCACTGCCCCGGACCATTTCGGGCCGGGCGAAGACCGCCGCCGTACTGCTGTGGATTGGCGGCAAAAACAGCAGCAGTGGCCCTTCGTCCGCCAGAATCGGGCGCATCCGCTCCCCGCGGCCTTCGGCCAGACAGGCACGGCCAGCAATGAACACCGGCACGTCAGCACCCAGCTTCAGCCCCCACGCGCAGAGCTGCTCAATGGGGCAGTGCAGTTGCCACAACCGGTTCAGAACCAGGAGCGTCGTGGCCGCATCGGAGCTGCCACCGCCCAGGCCGCTTCCGGGTGGAATGCGTTTGCTGATCGCGATAGTCGCCCCGCGCCGTACGTCGCATTCCTGCTGCAGCAAGTGCGCCGCGCGACCCACGAGATTGTCTGCGGGGGATAACCCGCTGAGATCACCGGTGATGCGAATTTCGCTGTCATCGCGCAGCGTGATCTGCAACTCATCCCCCCAGTCGAGAAACTGGAATACCGTTTGCAGACGGTGATAGCCGTCGTCGTCGCGTCCCGTGACGTGCAAAAAACGATTGACTTTGGCCGGAGCGACAAAGCGAGACGCCACGTCGCCGAGCAGCGGGGCCGGGGTCTTTCCCGGGGATGTGAACGCGTTCATCGCACGGCTTGCCCCGACGCCACCTCGACCACCTCCCAGCGCATGCGCGTCAAGGTCAAGGCCTGCGCGCCGGCCTGCAACGCCAGTTCTGCCGGCAAGCGATAGCCATCAACAACCACCCATTCCGACACCTCCAGCACCCAGCCGGGGTCCGCCCCGCCGTCGACCGGCGCAGCGGCAAGGCCGCGCAACCAGCGCGGCAGCTGGGCCAGCGGCACCGGCATGCCCAGTGCGCGCGCCAGGTCCTGTGCGGGCTCGACGCTGTCGAAGGTATCGTTGCCCCGGGTCACACGCACACGGTCCAGCGTGCCGTCGAGCCGCGTGGCTCCCGCACCGAAAGGACCGGACACCGTGATCGTGAAATGCTCTCCCGCTTGCTGCCAGCGAAGGTTCCCGCGACCCCGCGTCGGACCGCGCACCACCACATTCGCGCGCAGATCCCAGGCCGTGAGGTCACGCGCGTCTCGATCAGGCGCAGGCCGCTCCGCCAACATCGCGCAACCGCTCAGCACCAGTACGGCACCACACCACGCCCCGGCCCGGCATAGCACCCGGCGGCCGCGCCGGAAGAGGCTCATGGCTGACCGAATTGCATCCAGGCCCTGAGCAGCTTCGGGTGCGACGGCGTAGCCCGAATCGCCTCACTCAGCACCTGCCGCGCCTCGGCTAAACGGCCCCGGTGCCACAACACTTCGCCCAGGTGCGCGGCCACTTCGGGGTCGGGATAGACCGCATAGGCCGCCTGCAGCGCCTCTTCTGCCGCGGCGAGCTCGCCCTGGCGGTACAACACCCACCCCAGGCTGTCGCGAATGGCCGGGTCATCGGGTCGCAATGCCAGCGCCCGCTCGACTAGCTGACGCGCGAGGGCAAGCTCCCGGTTGTCATCCGCCAGCATGTAACCCAAAGCATTGAGCGCCGCGGCATTGTCTGCATCACGGTCAATGATGAACTGCAGATCAGCACGCGCCGATTCCAGGTCACCGCGCGTGTCGTGCAGCAGCGCGCGCTGGTAGTACAGATCAAAGGCCTGGGTGTCGGCAATGGCCGCATCCAGCAGGTCCATGGCGGCGTCCACCTGTCCCGCCTTTTGCAGAATCTCGGCCTCGGCGCGCCACAACCGCGCCGCGTCTTCCGGCTGCTGGTCGCGCAGCATCGATAGTTGCGCGCGGGCGGCGGGAATATCGCCCTGCTCTGCCCGCACCTGCGCCAACCCCAGCTGGGCATCCAGGTAGCGCCCGCCGTCCTCGACCCGCTCGAACCAGCTCGCAGAGTCGCTCCAGCGCTTTTCGAGGCCGGCCAGACGACCGAGCTGCCACGCCGCCTCATCGTTGCGCGCGCCGGTCTCCCACAACGCAAGGAACTGCTCGCGCGCCGATGCCAGAGCACCCGATTGCGCATCCAGCAGACCGAGCGCCATGCGCGCGGCAGGGTCTTGCGGCCAGAACTGGGCAACGAACGCGAATTGTTCGCGCGCCAGGGTCCACGCCTGCGCATCGAGCAACAGCTGGCCCACGGCCAGCGCCGCCGCGCGGTCCTCGCGATAGGCGCTACGCAGCCTCTGCGCGACGGCACTGACCGCCTCGCCGTCTTCGCGGGCCAGCTGCGCGCGCAGTCGCAATTCGTCGCAGGCGACGGGGTCCCAGCCGCGGCGCTCCGCCCGGTCCAGGGCCTCCAGCGCGCGATCGACCCGCTCGTATCGGAGCGCCAGAAACGCGAGGGCGTAAGCCAGACCAGCCGATTGACGACGGCTCTCCAGCTCCGCGAGAACATTCAACGCCGCATCCGCATCCGGGCTGGCCAGACCCAATACGCCCGCCAGCTGCTGCTCCGCGGTGGGCAGGTCATCGGCCGTATTCAGCCACGCGTCCAGATCGTCC
>JBDNBC010000128.1:0-12427 GCA_039768115.1 Oceanococcaceae bacterium | reverse complement strand
GCTGGTTTCCGACGGTCTGGAATCCTGCGGCGGCGATCCTTGCAAGGCGGTCAAGGCGGCCAAGCAATCCGGCGTCGATTTTCGGCTGCACGTGGTGGGCTTCAATCTGGGCGATGCCGACCCCGGCCAGTTGCAGTGCATGGCCGAGGCCGGTGGTGGCGAATTTTTCACGGCGGGAAATGCCGGTGAACTGAGCGGCGCACTGGAACAAGTCACCCGTGAACCCGCTAAGGTGGACGTCATCCTGCAAGCCGTGAACGGCGAGGACGGCCCTGTCCTATCCGAAGGCCTGCGCTGGACGCTCTCCCAGGCCGATGCGGACCCGCCACGACGGGAGGGCAGCGAGCTCGCCAAACCCAAAATCGCACTGAGGCCGGGCAATTATCAGGTTTCGGTATTGCGTATAGCCGACGAGACCCAAGCGGAGCGGGATATCGAAGTGAAGGCCGGCGAGCCGAATCAGCTCTTCCAGTTGGCATTGCCGCCCAGTACGCCGGAGGCTCGCGTTAGCGCGCCGCGAACGGCCACCGCCGGGGCCCTGTTGGCCGTGGAGTGGACCGGCCCGGATGCCAGGGGCGACTACCTCGGCGTCTACCAACCCGATCAGGAGGGGGGCTGGGGCCCGATCAACGATGCGGATACGGAGGACGGCAACCCGGCTCGCCTGCGGATGCCGCCGGAGCCGGGCAAGTATGAAATTCGCTATGTGCTCCGCCGACCCGACAAACAGGTGCTTGCCCGTCAGACAGTGACGGTTGAGCCTGTCGAGGCCAGCATCCGCGCCCCGGAAACGGCCAAGGCCGGGGCCACAATCGACGCGGAATGGTCCGGCCCAAACTACCGGCGGGATTACATCGGCGTGTACGCGCCGGAAAAACGCGGCGGGCGCGGTTCGATCAATCACGCGGATACCGACGACGGCAACCCCGCCAGGCTGCAAATGCCGCCAGAGGCCGGCGACTACGAGATTCGCTATATCCAGCGGCAGGGCCGCGAAGTGCTGGCCCGCCAGGCGATCCGGGTTGAGGCGGTTACTGCGAGCCTCAACGCACCGCAATCGGCACCCGCCGGCACCACGATACCTGTCGAATGGACCGGCCCGAATTACCAACGGGATTACATCGGCATTTACAAACCGGACCAGCGAGGCGGCAGCGGTTCGGTCCACCATGCCGACACTGACGAGGGGAGCCCGGCTGAACTGCGAATGCCGCAAGAGCCCGGTGAATATGAAATCCGCTACGTCCTGCGCCAAGACAAGACGGTCGTGGCCCGGCACAGAATCACCGTCGACTAATCCAGCCAGGCAAGAACAAGGTCGCCAAAATCGTCATAAGTCCCGGCACGGCACACCGCGCGGACTAGACTGGCACCTCACGGTAAGGCTGCGTGGCCCAGAAGCGGCTCCGGTCTTGGACTTCCGCCGAGGCGAGGGGAACTCTGGTCCGGCGCCAACCTTAACGCCATCCTCGGCTAGGGCTTCCCTGCACCAACGGTGTACTTCCCGCTACCTGTGCCCGAGTGACTGCTGATCGAGCCCTCGGAAACCGAGCAGCGCGACGCGCTGGTGCTAAGGCCTAGGGTGAATCTCACCCGGATTCATGGCGTGTTTGCACCAAACAGCCGATGGCGGGCGCAGGCCACACCCGCGAAGCGAGGGAAGGGCCGTCAAAGGGCGGCTGGCGAATCTGAAGAGAAAAACGCCAGCCTAGAAGCACGCGGCCATGACTTGGGCTAAACGGCTGAAGCGCGTCTTACTCCGGACATCCTGTCCGCCGCCCTTCGGGCCAGCCTTCGGCTGCTTCAATTCGCTCCGGGCGAATTGCTCGACATCGACGTTCAAACCTGCGACGCCGGCTGCGGCGCTTCCGTTCGTTTTGGTGCTGGGGAAATGCCCAGTAGCGGACGCCGGGGCTGCGAATCCGCCTGCCTTAAGTGGCACGTCAAGCCCTTGTGCCTGAAGAATCTTCCGAGCCCGATCGCCGAAAAGTCTTTGGCTACACTTTCGATACCCGACGTGGGGCGTTTGTGCTTCCTATACCCCGCAGGCGGGACGCAACAATCTCGAACTGAGTCTGCTGCTGGAGTTGTAGCTTGAACACGCTGTAGGCTAGTGAGTAGGGGGGCAGGGAGACGCACAATGGTGAACGAATCCACTCGGGCGACAACGCCGCGATTGGGCAACTCAGGTGCCCGAATCGGCTGGGCCGCACTGGGCGTTTTTTTGATTGGCTACGGGCTCGTGGCCCTGAACGCCGGGCTCAAATTGTCACCGAGCGTGAACGCTACGTCGGGGCAGGATGCCGTCATCGGGCACATCCTGGAAGAAACCGCCCAGGGACGCTCCATGGTCGGCGCCCCGGAGACCGAAGTCCTGCCGTTCTGGATCAATCTGATCGCGCGCGTTGGCTCCGGCGAATACGCCTACGGCCCGAACAGCATCACTGCTACCGAGCAGGGTTATCACGCCATGGAGACGTCGCGGCGTCACGTGCTCAGCACGCACATGATGCTCGGGCTGGTGATCATGGCGGCCGGCTTCTTCCAGTTCTGGCCGGCGTTCCGGCGACGGCATCGGAAGGCGCATCGGTGGATCGGCTCGGCCTATGTCCTAGCCGCGCTCGCCTCAATGAGCATGAGCGCCTACTTCCTCGTGCGTACTGGGGTGGATGAGACCTTCAATGGTTTTGTGTTTTACGCCGGGTTGTGGTTTCTGCTTGTACTGTCGGTGGTCAGTATCGGGGTGGCGTTGTGGGCCATTCGGCGCGGGGATGTGGCCGCGCATCTGGGCTGGCAGGCCCTGGCCTTTGGTTGTTTTCTGTCGGCGCCGATTCAGCGCACCCTGTGGGTGGCTATGACGCCATGGGCGGGCACGGCGAGTTTCAATGAGATGAACATCGCGGTGAATGTGGGCCTGTTCGCGCTGTGTTTCAGCGCCGGGTATTTAGTGTTTGTCGTCAATCGCGCCAGTGCGCCACTCCGACGCGTACCAGCAGCGTCGCGTGCAGCATGGTTGAGTTCGGTTCGGATTCAGGTTCGGGTTGGGGTTGGTGTGCTGATCGTTGCTCTGTGGGCCCTTGCCGCCTGGCTGTATCTGGTGGCCGAGGGTTTGGCGGGCAGTGCATTCACCCGCGAACTCGCTCCAGCGGCGGCGGTAGTCGCCCATGACACTGCGCTGGGGGCTCTGGCCCCGTGGGTTGTGGTGGCCGCAATGGCCCTGTTCGCGGGAGTCAGTGCCAAGGTTTTGCTGGCGACGCCAGCCGACGCCGTCCTGAGCCCAACGAAATTCGCGCTGCTGGCTCTCTCTGGTGGTGCGCTCGCGTTGCTCTATGTGCGCTGGGGCCTGAGCCTCGGCATGCCCAGCCATGCGCTTTCTGTCGCAGGCGTGTTTTACGCAGCGCTAGGCGCGCTTTTAATGGTGTTCGTAGCTTTGGTGGGCTACGGCATGCGGCGTGGTTGCCTGGACCAGGTCCGCGAATGGCTGTGGTTCGCCATCGGCTTGGCCTTGGCTCCCGGTTTGCTGTACGGACAATTTGCCTTGCTGCGTCTCAGTGGCCTGATACCCGATGGCTATGCGCATCACGGCTATCAGATCGCGGCGGCGGTCGCGTTGTCCTTGCCGATCATCGCTGGCCATCTGCTCGCGGTCTATTCGCCGCGGACACGACGGCATGCATTGAGTTGAGCAGCCCCCTGCGGGGTATGGACGATGCGAGAAAAAACGGGGGGCTGATGCGGCAGAAATGGCTGACCGTCGTTGACGACCGCACCAAGGAGTCGATCGACATTGCCGTGCAGCAACCCATCAACGTAAGCGCCGTTATCGAGATCTCGGACCGTGTTTGCCAGTTTCGGGGCTATCCCAGCGTCATCCGGACCGATCAGGGGCCGGAGTTCGCCGGCAAAGCGCTGGCCGGCTGGGCCCATGACCATGGCGTGAAGCCCCTTCTGATCCAACCTGGGAAACCCACAAATAATGCTTACATTGAGAGCTTCAACGGGCGCTTTTGGAATGAATGCCTCAACGATACCAGCCAGCCTTTCCCTCCGAGCATCGCTCAATCAGCGTTGCACGCTAAGCTCTCATCACCCGACGGCCCTTCGAAATAAGGGCGTTGTTAAGTTCCAGGCCAACACATCCATGTCCATTCAGGTGCGAGTAGACGACCTCTCCTCCTCCGCCGTGCAGGCGCTCGTCGCCGATCATCTCGCGGGCATGCACGGCCATTCGCCGCCGGGTCAGGTCAATGCGCTTGCAATTGAGGGTCTGCGAGTGCCTGAGATCACTTTCTGGTCCGCGTGGAAAGGCGGCTCGCTCTGCGGCTGCGGGGCGTTGAAGGAATTGAGCCCTATTGCGGGCGAGATCAAATCGATGAGAACGCAGGCCGGCTTTCTTCGGCAGGGCGTGGGGCAGGCCGTACTTACGGAAATTGTCCGCACCGCCGTCCGTCGTGGATACCAGCAGTTGTACCTGGAAACAGGCACGGGCCAGGCCTTCGATGCTGCGCACGCCCTGTACCTTCGCAACGGGTTTGATTGGTGCAGCGCGTTTGGTGATTACCAGGCCACGGCGTTCAACGTCTTCATGTCGTGTTCACTTCACCAGTTGCGCAACACGGTTTAACCATCAAACTGTGTGGACTCTCTCGCTCAGTACGCCTATCCGTGATGGACTTCGCCACGAGCGGAAGAATCGACTCATCTCGACGGGCACTCTGCGGGGCAGGTCAGGGGCAAGGCGGGCTCGCAGCAGCGCGGATACTCGTTGCCCAGAATTGAGAACAGGGTCTCAAGTGGAGTACTGCACACTCTGAGCTGAGTGTTTGAGCAGCGAGGACGTTCGGGATGATCAAAAGCCTGGGATCCGTTCCTTACGACCGCATACCTGTGGTGTGTGGAACGCGCGTCTGCCTGCGTGCCTTCGATCTGGGCCTGTTCGAGGCGGCCTGTCGCATGTGGGCGGACCCAGAGGTCGTGCGGTACATCGGCGGCGAACCCCGGTCACAGGCCACGGTATGGGCCGCTCTGCAGCGCGGCATTGGGAGTTGGGCCGTCCTGGGCTACGGCTACTGGGCCGTGGTTGATCGGAATACCGGGGCGTTCCTCGGCGAGGCCGGATTTCTGGACGGGCTCAGGGACCTGAAACCCGCGATCTCTGGCATCCCGGAGGCGGGCTGGTGTTTGGCCCGGTCGGCCTGGGGTCAGGGCATCGCGACGGAGGTGGTGACATTGATGCACGATTGGGCGGACGGTGCCCTGGCTGCGCCGGAAACGGCTTGCATCATTGATCAGGGCAACGAGGCCTCGGTCAGGGTGGCGACAAAAGCGGGCTACGTACTGGCCGGGCTGGCCTCGTTCGGCTCGGCCCAGACGCAATTGTTTCGCCGCCAATCACGCACAAGTCTTACCTAAGTGAGGAAAGCACATGGACAAATACTTGCTGAAGCGAGAGGAAATCGACGAGTTAGAGGGCACCGCGAAGACGCACTTTCTGAATGACAACGCATGCCGCATCAACAAGTCACTCGGCGACCTGACCGGGCTCACGGGGTTTGGCTTCCACATCATTGAAGTGCAGCCTGGACACGACAGCACCGAATATCACAAGCACTATCACGAGGACGAGTGCGTGTACGTGCTGGAAGGCACTGCGGAGGCCCGGATCGGCGACGAGCGGTATGTCGTCCGCGCGGGCGATTTTCTGGGCTATCGGGCCGGTGGCGAGGCCCACATGCTGCGCAACACCGGCAACTCGGTGCTCAAATGCATCGTCGTTGGCGAGCGTCGGCCGCATGATGTGGGCGATTACCCGGACCTCGGCAAGCGAATCTATCGCCAGCAAGGCCTGCCGTGGAATCTGGTGGATATGCAGAATATCGAGGAGCCCACTGGAGGGCGCAAATAATGGCGGAGCCTCAAGTTTTTCACGCCCTGCTTGAGCAGGCCCTGCAACGGGGGCCACTACCCCGTGGGAATCTGGCGATGCCCATTTTCGCTCATGGGTCGATGCAAGCCGAGCTCTACCAGCCCCGAGGCAGCGACCCGCAAACGCCGCATGATCGAGACGAGATCTACATTGTCGCCCGGGGCTCAGGCACGTTCTTCAACGGCCACGAAGAAATCAAGGTGCGTGCCGGCTCATTGATCTTTGTTGGCGCAGGCGCTGAGCACCGGTTTCTGGATTTTTCTGAGGACTTCGCGACGTGGGTGATTTTTTATGGCCCTGTCGGAGGTGAGAAAGCGCACCCGTAGCCAGAACGGAGTGCTGAGGTAGAGTCTGGCGGAGCCTGATCTGGGGACTTGGCGATCCACTCGGGGTGACTACTGCCCTGAGCGATAGCTGTACGACCGGATCACTTCACACACATCGACTCGATACTCGCTGTACCAGCGCTCCTTGCCGATGCGCTGCGCCTCCTGATGCTCATGCACCCGTTTCCACGCCTTCGCGGCATCTTCGTCTGCCCAATAGCTCACCGTGATGCCGAGACCCGCGTTGGCGTCACGCACTGAGGTGATCCCAAGGTAACCCGGTTGTTCGCGGGCGAGGGTTTCCATGCGCGCCGACATGGCTTCGTACCCCGAGGTATCAGCGGCACGCCGCGAAGTGAAGATCACCGTAACGGCGCCGCGTGGCAGGTCCGCGTCAGAGTTCACTGTTGTTCTCCCGAGGTGACTGAGTTCCGAACATGGGGTGTTGGCAAAAGAAGGCGGCACAGATCGCTCATGCTGCGCAGTACTTTATGCGCCCGAAGAAGCACGTCTATGCTTTCGGTCCTTTCCGATGTTCCGAAACTTCGTTGGTCTGCACATGAAAAAGACTCTGGTGATGGCCTGTCTGATCGGTTCTGTCTTGGCATCTCCGGTCTGGGCGGGTGCCAAGTGCCGGGCCGCCGATGGCCAGTGGCATCCGTACGACAGTCCACAGTGCCAGCCCAGTGGGTCCCATGACGCCGCCGATGCCTCGTCCGCGCCATTGAATCCGTGGCTGGCCCGCGCCGCCGTACTGGCCGCGATGACCCATGTACAGCAGTTCAAGCTGCGCGTTACCGAGCATGTCGTGATGACCGGGCAACTGCCGGCGTCAAACCAGGATTTGGGGCTGCCGCCACGCCGGGAGTATTTCGACAAAGCGCTGCAGAGCTTGGGGGTGACCGCGGGCGGCATCATCGTGGCGCAATTCAATGAGCGCTCCGGAGTGCGCGACGGGCAAATAAAGCTCGTGCCGGACCAGTCGAAGCCCCATATGGGCTTGCTCTGGACGTGCGAATCGCCAAGCTTTGCCGACATCGGCTCCTGGATGCCGAATTGCACCTTTGTCGGGCGCTAGCTCAGCGTTGGGCAGCGTCTGTTAAGCAGGCTGCGGCAGTCCGCCCGGTTACTCCGCCCGCGTCCGGCGCGCTGGGCGCAGGGCACGACGCGGACGGGCCTGCCGGTATCCTCATCGGTATATTGCAAGCCACACACCAGCCAGCCTGTGGGGAAACAAGACATGGCGCGAATAATGATGATCGCTCTCGTGGCGTTGGCGCTGGTCATTGCGAGTGTCGCGCTGTTCCTGCTCCGGCCCTGGTCGGCGTTCGGCCCGCTGGCCATGAACGCGCTTTTTGCGGAGGGTCAGCGGCTGGAGAACTTTCGCCACCTGGATCGCATCTTCCCGTCACGGAAAATCGAGGCCGCTGACCAGGCTTTCGAATTTGACCGCGACGAGCGCCCACTGGACTTGCGCTACGAATTCGGCGGGGAGGAGCGAACGCTGGATGCGTTTCTCGACAAGGTGGTCGCGACGGGCTTGCTGGTCATCAAGGGCGACCGCATTGTGCATGAGCGCTACCTGAATGGCGCCAGCCCGAGCAGCACCTTCACGTCCTGGTCGGTTGCCAAATCCTTTGTCTCCACCCTGGTGGGCATGGCGCTGGCGGACGGGCGGATCGCCTCACTGGATGACCCCATCAGCGATTACGTTCCGGAGCTGCGGGGCAGTGGTTACGAGGGCGTGCCGATTCGGCATGTCCTGCAGATGTCTTCCGGGGTCGATTTTGATGAAACCTACGATGACCGGTTTTCGGACATCCAGCAGTTTTTCGTCAAGGTCTTTGTGCTGGGTCAGCGCGCCGATGGCGTGGTGCCGGCGTTTGCCCGTGAGCGGTCACCGGGGATCGTTCATCACTACATCAGCCTCGATACACAGGCGCTCGGGATGCTGCTGCGCCGCGTGTTTCAGAAGCCGCTGGCCGAGATTCTCAGCGAGCGCATCTGGCAACCGCTGGGAATGGAGGCGGAGGGGTTCTGGTCCATCGACCGCGACGCCGGAGACGGGATGGAAATCGCGTTTTGCTGCATCAATGCCCGGTTGCGGGATTACGCCAAGCTCGGGCGCTTGTATCTGCACCAGGGCCAGTGGGATGGCGAACCGCTGTTGCCGGCCGCGTGGGTGCAGGAGGCCACCACACCGGGTGGGCCGCATCTCGAGCCCGGTGCGTCTCCCTACAACTACGGTCCGCGGGGCTATGGCTACCAATGGTGGGTGCCGGAAAACTACGAGCGAGAGTATTTTGCGGCCGGGGTGTGGGGCCAGTACATCTACGTTTCGGAGCCAGATGACCTGATTGTCGTGCGCACCAGTGTGGACCCGAACTATCGCCAGAACATGGCCGAGAGCATTGACGTATTCCGGGCGATTCGCGACGCCCTGCGCTAGCGGCGTGGTGTGTCGCCAATTGTGGTCTCCCGCGTTATCCCGGGTGACACCATGATGTAAGGTTTGGGGCCGTTCCACTGCTCTAGTCAATCACGACATGATGCGCGCCGAAACCATTGCCCTGCACCACGCTTACGACCCCGATAACCAGAACGCGGTGGCGGTGCCGATCCACCAGACGACGTCCTACGCGTTCGATAGCGCTCAGCATGCTGCCGACCTGTTTGATCTGAAGGTTCCCGGCAACATCTACAGCCGGATCATGAACCCGACCTGCAGCGTTCTGGAGCAGCGCATGGCCGCTCTGGAAGGCGGCGTAGGTGCGCTGGCGATGGCGTCGGGGATGGCGGCCATCACGGCAGCGATTCAGACGATTGCCGAGGCTGGCGACAACATCGTGTCGGTCAGCGAGCTGTATGGCGGCACCTACAACCTCTTTGCCCACACCCTCCCGCGCCAGGGCATCACCGTGCGTTTCGTCGACAAGGACGATTACGAGGGCATGGCCGCGGCGATTGATGCGCAAACCCGGGCGGTCTACTGCGAATCCATCGGCAACCCGTCCGGCAATGTCGCCGATGTGGCCCGCATGGCCGAGATTGCGCATGCGCGCGGGGTGCCCTTGATCGTCGATAACACCGTGCCCACGCCGTTCATGCTGAAGCCGATCGATTTCGGTGCCGACATCGTGGTGCATGCGGCGACCAAATACATCGGCGGTCACGGCACCAGCATTGGTGGCGTGATCATCGATAGCGGCCGCTTCGACTGGCTGGCCCATGCCGAGCGTTTTCCGTTACTGACCCAACCCGACGTGTCCTACCACGGCGTCAACTACGCCAAAGATGTCGGTGAAGCGGCATTTATCACCCGGGCCCGCGTGGTGCCGCTGCGCAATATGGGCGCGGCGATGAGCCCGTTCAATGCCTTTCTGTTTCTGCAGGGTCTGGAGACCCTGTCGCTGCGGATGGAACGGATCAATGCCAACACGCTGAGCGTGGCGCGCTACCTGAGCGCGCACGACAAGGTCTCCTGGGTCAGTTACGCCGGTCTGCCCGATCACCGTGACCACGCCCTGGCGCAGAAGTACCTGGGCGGTGAAGGCTCCGGCATCCTGAGTTTCGGGATCAAGGGTGGACGTGAGGCGGGCGTGCGCTTCTACGATGCTCTGGGCCTGATCCTGCGGTTGGTCAATATCGGTGATGCCAAGAGCTGCGCCGCCATTCCCGCCTCGACCACACACCGGCAGCTCAGCGAGGAGGAACTCGTCAAGGCCGGCGTCACCCCGGACATGGTGCGGCTGTCCATCGGCATCGAGCATGTGGACGACCTGTTGGCCGACCTGGAGCAGGCTTTGCGCCAGGCCTGAGAGGATTCGTGACCGAATGACCGGGGTGTCAGTTGTTCTGCAGCTGGTCCAGTGCGGCGTCGATCTGCGCCTTCTCGCGGGCATATAACGCACGGTTGGCGTCCTGGCCGGGTTCGTCGGCAATCCCAAAGCGGGCCCGTTGCAGCCGTTCCCGCACCCATTGATGTTCCGCCCAGTTGCCACCCAGCGCCTTGACGGCTTCCATCTCGGCGCTGAGGGCGCGAACGCCTGCCGAAATTCCACTGGCGGCACTGCCCAGGGCGCGCGCCATGGCCGCAAAGCCGTCCACGTTGGACTGGCTGAGCTCGCTGTCGGCCTTTTCGGCCTCCGCCAGATAACGCGCCCGCCGCGCGACCGTGTCGTCGGCCACTCGGAGGAGCTGCCGCACCTGCTCGCGGCTGACTTCGCCGTTCCGGGGAGGCTCATAGCGATCCTCGGCTGCGGCCTCCTGTAGCGCCGCCATCTCGCCCAACCCCAGAGGGGCGCCGGAGGCAACCTGCCGGGCCGGGCGGTCCTCGACGGGCGCACTCGCACCGAACAGGGCTCCGAGAATCACGTTGATGACCACCATCGTCAGTACGCTGGCAATAAAGTGCAGCGGCCGCTTGCCGCCGTCGATGTGCAGGAAGACGGGGATGGCCTGGTACAGCAATACCAGCGAATAGATGCCGGCGGCCAGCTGGATCAACCAGCCAATCCAGGGCAATGCGCCGGGCACTCCGGCCAGCAGCGCGGGCACGGCCACCAGGCTGACCATCGCCAGTGCGCCGCCGTATTCGCCGCTGCCGCCAAACACACGGGCGAGCGCCAAAACGAGGTAGGCCATTAGCGCGATTCCGGCGAGCCCCAACAAGCTGCCCAGAACCATTTCGCGCAACAGGGCCAGGACGCTGCGTCCGCTGCCGGCAAAAAAGACATCCTGCGTGCCGAACACGAATGACAGCAGCGCGGCTACCACTGTGAGGGTGACAACGACCGGTAGCGTGAAGCCGAGAAAGACGTTTTTCGGGTCAGGCACAGGGTCGCGATAGCGATCCCAGGTTTCGCGGGGGGCGGTCAACGCGCCCAGTACCAAGGGCTGCAGTTTGGCAATGTCGATCATGTGGCGGGCGGGATGGCAGTCAAGGCCTCCAGCATATCCGCAGCGGGGCGCAGGAATCGAGAGCTCAGCCGGGGCTCGTCAGAGCGGCGTTCGCTCAACTACCACGCGCTGCGACATGATGCGTGGGACTACGTTGGGGGCAGGTCGCCGTTGGCATAACGGTTGCGTTGCGCTGGCAGGTCGCTGTGGTACTGCACAAACTCCACCTCGAAGCCCGCCGGGTCCTGGTAGTACACATTGCTGCGGTAGGGGTCGTCGGCGCCGGGCTTGGCCGAGTCGAAGCCGGCCTGGGCCAGGCGTTCCTGCAGGGCGGGGAGGTTGTCGGTGACGAAGGCCATGTGCGCCAGTCCGGGTTGGTGGCCTTCCAGGTCGCGGATGGGGCCTTCGCCATCGTCATTAAAGGTGAGGTAGTTGTAGTCGTCGCCAAAATGCAGCCACTGGCGTTGGCGGCCATACCATTCGGATTGCCCTCCGCCGCGAACATGCCAATGGGGGAAGGCCGCCCGATAGAAGGGCAATACGGCATCAATATCGGGCACGACCAGATTCAAGTGTTCTAAGTGCATGGTGTAACTCCTGTTGCGTAACGTGACGCGACATAGGCTAAAACCTCAACTAAACTTTAGGTCAAGCGTTTTTTTCGCTTAACCATGGCGTGCAGGAGTCGGCCAGGAGAGGCAGCAGATGGCAGAGTTATCGGTGGGCGAGGTGGCCCGGCGCAGTGGTGTGGCGGTGTCGGCCTTGCACTTCTATGAGTCCAAGGGATTGATTCATAGCCAGCGCAATGCTGGAAACCAGCGCCGGTATCGGCGTGAAGTGCTGCGCCGCATCGCACTGATCAGGGCGGCGCAAGCCATGGGTGTCTCGCTTGCGGAGATTGCGCGGGCGCTGGCGGTCTTGCCTAACGATGCCGCACCAAGCGCTGCTGATTGGCGGGTCATGTCGCAGCAATGGGGCGCGCAGCTGGAGCGGCGTATCGCCCGGCTGCAGCAAATGCGCGATTCCCTCACCGGGTGTATTGGTTGTGGTTGTCTGTCCATGGACGTGTGCCCGCTATACAACCCGGATGATCAACTGGCCCATGCCGGGCCCGGGCCCGTGATTCTCAATAGAAAATAGCCATGTCACGGATAATGGCGACACGAACTTGGAGCGTGCCGATGTTGCAGCGTGTTGTCCCCCGCCTGACGCTGGCCCTGCTGCTGGGCCTGAGCGCCCCGCTGGCGGCCGCCAGTGAGATCACGGAACGCCTCCG
>JBDNBC010000127.1:0-8303 GCA_039768115.1 Oceanococcaceae bacterium | reverse complement strand
CGGTAGTAGCGCGGAACCGACATGGCCAGGAAGCCGCCGAGGCTCATCAGGACGCACCCGCCCCACACCCAGCGAATGAAGGGCTTGTGATACACCCGCAGACTCCAGCGCCCGGCGCCCAAGGGCTCGCCCATCGATACGTACAGGTCGCGGAACAGGCCCACATCCACCGACGAATCGGACATGGGATTCTCCGGCTGCGAGTGATAGACCCGTTTTTCCGGATAGAGCGTGGCAATTTTCTCTCCGTCACGGCGGACTTCGAGCGTGCCGCGGTCAGCGACATAATTCGGGCCGTCGTGTTTGCCCACCGTAAGTAGGGTCCACTCATACCCGGCCAGGGACACTGACTCGCCGGGTCCGAGCGGCACATCCCGCTCGGTATCGGCCACAGAAACGGCGCCCACGCCGATGGCAAAAATCGCCAGCCCGAAGTGTGCGGTGGTCATGCCGAGCCAGCTGCGGGTCATCGACTGGCGGCTGCGGATGCGCTGCAGCAAGGCCCAGAGGGTCGCGAACAACAGCAGCGTCCCGCAACTGAGGCCCAGCAGCCACGGCAGGGTGAATGTGCCCTGGCTAACCAGGATCACCGTGCCGGCGGCCAGCATTGCTGCGGGAAGCAAGCGCAGCATGTCCCGCCGCAGCACATCCGCTTGACCCTGTCGCCAGCGCGTGGAAAAGCCGGCAGCACATAGCACCAGCGCCGGCAGCATGAGCGGTACGAAAGTGGCATTAAACCAGGGCGGGCCCACCGAGGGCTTGGGCAGGCCGAGCGAATCGACGATCAGCGGATACAGCGTACCCAGCAGCACGGTCAACGCGGCAACGGTCAACAGCAAATTGTTGGCCAGCAGTAACCCTTCTTTGGAGAACAGCGCGATGGGCGTATTGCTGATTTGGAGCTTGTGCCCACGCAGGGCGAACAACAGCAGCGAAATGCCGACCGTTGCCCCGAAAAACGCGAGGATATAGACGCCGCGAGCCGGATCCGATGCAAACGCATGCACCGATACCAGCACGCCGGAGCGCACCAGGAAGGTCCCGAGCAGGCTCAATGAAAAAGCCGCAATGGCCAGCAGGATGGTCCAGCTTGCGAGCTGCCCGCGCTTTTCGGTGACCGCCAGCGAATGCAGCAGCGCCGTCGCCACCAGCCAGGGCATGAATGAGGCGTTTTCAACCGGGTCCCAGAACCACCAGCCTCCCCAGCCCAGTTCGTTGTATGCCCACCAGCTGCCCAGCGCGATCCCCAGGGTCAGAAATACCCAGGCCGCAATGGTCCATGGTCGAACCCAGCGTACCCAAGCCACATCCATGCGCCCCTGCAACAGGGCGGTCACAGCGAAGGCGAAGGCGACAGACAACCCGACATAGCCCATGTAGAGCATCGGCGGGTGGAAAATCAGGCCCGGATCCTGCAATAGCGGGTTGAGGTCACGCCCCTCCAGCGGTGCGGGGAAATGCCGCTCGAACGGATTGCTGGTACCAATCATGAACAGCATGAAACCGAAGCCGATCGCGCCCAGCGTTGCCAGCACGCCGGCACTGACATCCAGCGCCCGGCTGCGTAATGTCATGGCCACACCGACATTCCAGCCGGCCAGCATCAACGCCCATAGCAACAGAGAGCCTTCATGTCCGCCCCAGGTCGCGGCCACCCGGTATTCGGTCGGCAGCAGCGTGTTGGAATGGTTTGCCACATACAGAATGCTGAAGTCGTTCTGGACAAAAGCCACAACAAGCAAAGCAAACGCCGTGGCGACAACGACGAACAATGCCGTCGCCGTTTGTGACGCCAGCTGCACCATCGCACCGTTGCGTTGCCACAGACCCCATCCCGCGCACAGGGTCTGCGTGACGGTCAGGATGAGTGCAAAGGCCAGCAGTACGTGCCCTGCGGCACCAATGTCCCAACCCCCCATCAGACGGCGTCCTCCAGACTCTTGAACGGGGCACAGCTGTGCTTGCCCCCTTCAGCGCCGAGAGCTCTGGCCAGCTCCGGCGGCATGTAGTTCTCGTCGTGTTTGGCCAGAACTTCATCGGCCACAAAGATGCCGCCGTCATAGCGGCCACTGGCCACGATGCCCTGACCTTCGCGGAACAGGTCGGGGAGAATGCCGGAAAACTTCACCGGCACCGCACTATCGCAGTCGGCAAGATTGAACTCGACGTCAATTGAGCCGGGTTCACGCTGGACGCTGCCGGGCACGACCAGCCCGCCAAATCGTACGCGCGTGTCCGCGCTGGCCTTGCCGGCGACCAGTTCGCTGGCGCTGTAGAAGTACATGAGGTTGCTCTGGAATACCTGCGCGCCCACGGCCACAACCGCTGCGGCTCCGAGCACCAGCGCCACGACTAGCATGGTGCGACGTTGACGCCGAGTCATGGCGTTGTCCGCCGTGGCGGCTCCGTCGGCACCATGCGCAGTGCGCGCCGGTGATGGCCGATGCTACTTGCAGCCATCCACACCAGCAGGGCGACGAATACGGCAAAACTCGGCCACAAGTACCGGGCGTAGCCGCCCATCATGAGAAATTCCATCATCTGCTTGCTATCACCTCAGGATGGTTGGGCGTCGGCCGCAACGGCGCGCGCCCATGCTTGGCGGCGTTCGCGCTCCAGCAGCGACCCTCGCATGCGCAACAACACCGACCAGAAATAAAAGAGCATCGACCCGAGACTTAGTTCCAGCAATGGCCAGAGCATCGACATCGGCATCGCCGGCTTCTCAAAGCGGGTTATCGATGCCCCCTGGTGCAAGGTATTCCACCACTCCACCGAGTAATGAACGATCGGCACGTTGATCACGCCGACAATTGCGAGAATCGCGCAGGCCCGCGCTGCCGAGCGGCGGTCGGGCAATGCCCGGTTGAGCGCGATGACACCCAGATACAGAAACAGCAGGATCAGCTCGGAGGTCAGTCGGGCATCCCATACCCACCACGCACCCCACATTGGCTTGCCCCAGAGCATGCCGGTCAGCAGAGCAACGGCAGTGAACCCGGCACCGGCGTAAGCCGCATCGACCACATACACTTCCGCGATCTTCATGCGCCAGATCAGCGCCACGGCGCCGGCAACCACCATCGACGTGTAAACGAACAGGCTGAGCCACGCCGCTGGCACGTGCACGTAGATGATGCGAAAACCATCGCCCTGCTGATAATCCGCCGGCGCCAACACCAGGCCTGCGTACATTCCGTGAACAATCAGCAGGACCGCCGGCACCAGTAACCACGGCTGCAATGCCCGTGCAAACCGGTAAAAGGTCGGAGGTGACCCCCACTGATGAAAGGTCGTCCAGAAGCGATTCATCGGTAATGAACGGTCACGTCGGTCATTCGGCCACGACCTTCAGTGCGGCGGCTGATGCCAAGGGGGCGAGCAGAATCGACAGCAGTAAAGAGCATCCCATCAAGTATAGCGAAGCATCTGTGCCCTGCCCGGCCTCGGCAAGAGCAATGGCACTGGCGCCGAAGATCAGCACGGGGACGTATAACGGCAATACCAGCAGTGCCGAGAGCATGGCGCCACCGGTCAGGTTGGCGGTTAGCGCGGCCGCCACGCTGCCCAGGGCTACCAGGCTGGGTGTCCCCAGCAGCAGGCTCCAGCCGACCGCGCGAATGCCGGGCTCAGACATGCCCAGGGCCGCCGCGCCCAGCACGCCGGCCAGAACCACGGGAACGCCGGTAAACATCCAGTGCGCCACCATGCGCAATGCGAGCAGCAGGGGGAGCGGCCAGATCGAGGTCTGCGCCTGCTCCAGCCAGCCCTCGCGGAGATCCTGACGGAACAGGGTTTCCAACCCGAATACGCAGGCCAGCAGTGCGCTGCCCCAGATCACGGCCGGCGCCATCAGCCGCAGTAGTTCCGGCTCGGGGTCGACCCCGAGAGGAAACAGCAGTAGCACGACGCTGAAAACCGCCAGGCATTGCAGGGCCTCAAACCGACTTTGCCAGTAGCTCCGCAACTCGCGAATCCATAGCGCGCCCATCAGTACTCCCCGGTCCAGGTCAGGACACGGTCCGGTGAGAACGTCAGGGCATCGTGGCTGACCAGTACGATGGCCGTGCCCCGGCTGGCAGCCTGCTGCATGCGGGACTGCCACTGCGCACTCATGGCCACGTCCAGCCCGGACAGGGGTTCGTCCAGAAACCACACGGCGGCGCCACTGATTTCGATAAACGCCAATGACGCCCGCTTGCGCTGGCCGGTGGACAGATCACCAAACCGCCGCGGCCACCACGCCGGGTCAATCCAGCATGCCTCCCGATCCGGGGTGAGACCGCGCAGGGATCGCAGATACCGCCAGTTGTGTTCGACGCTGTGAGCTGCCGCCCATCCCGGGCGCTCACCCAGCCACATCAGCGGTGCGACGGGCTCATCCTCCCAACTGGTGAAGGCACGGCCACGCCACGCCAGCGTTCCGACATCCGGACGAATCAGGCCGGCAAGAATCCGCAGCAACGTGGATTTGCCGTGACCGTTGGGACCAACGACCTGCAGTATTTCACCGCCATGGATATCCACATCCAGGCCGCCAAACAGCTCGCGGTCGCCGCGTTCGTGATGAAGTTGCCTTACTGACAGCAGAGGCGTCATGGGTTTGATGACCACGGCGGGACTGGTGCCCGGAGCCGGGGTCGAACCGGCACGGTGTTGCCACCGAGGGATTTTAAGTCCCTTGCGTCTACCAATTTCGCCATCCGGGCCCGCTGTGTCATCGTCGCAAGCCACGGGATGTGGGCATTGCAGGGCGCGGAAGCGTAGCACGGGAGTGGAGGCTAGGGCCGGAATCGAACCGGCGTCCACGGCTTTGCAGGCCGTTGTATAACCACTCTACCACCTAGCCGGATCATCCCTACAAAAAACCCCGGCGTACCGGGGTTTCAAGGAATTCTGCTGGAGCGGGAAACCGGATTCGAACCGGCGACCTCAACCTTGGCAAGGTTGCGCTCTACCAACTGAGCTATTCCCGCACCGGAGCCGACAATGATGGCGAGATAATTTTCTGCTGTCAAGCGTTCTGGAAGTTCGGCCAGGCCGACTTCAGGTACAACACCATGG
The DNA here is from genome assembly GCA_039768115.1 of Oceanococcaceae bacterium. Lineage (GTDB taxonomy): Bacteria > Pseudomonadota > Gammaproteobacteria > Nevskiales > Oceanococcaceae > MS8. The sequence goes on along the minus strand of JBDNBC010000127.1, from coordinate 3,239 downwards.
ACCACACGGTGAGTACGCTCGCGATGATCAGCAGAGCGTACCCCACTGCATAAACCGGCAGTCCGAAAGTCGGATCCCGCCATAGCATCAGCGAAATGGCGGTCATCTGGAAGGTGGTTTTCCACTTGCCCAGCCACTGCACCTGCACCTGCGCACTATGTCCCAGCCCGGCCATCCATTCGCGCAGAGCGCTGATGGTGATTTCCCGGCCAATGATGATCGTTGCCGGGACCACTACCAGCAGGCGCGGATCCTGCTGCACCAGCACCACCAGCGCCGTGGCCACAATCAGCTTGTCGGCAACCGGGTCGAGAAACGCGCCAAATGCGGACGTTTGCTCAAAGCGCCGGGCGAGGTAACCGTCCAGCCAGTCGGTCAGGGCTGCCGCAATAAAAATCAGCGATGCGATGATGGTGTTGTGCGGAATGTCCAGGAAATACACCAACACCAGAACCGGGATGGCGAATACGCGCAACAGCGTCAATTGCGTGGGAATGGTGAGCGTCATGGCGCGTTACTCGGTGTCATGCAGGTGATCATACAAGCGCTGTGCCAGGGTTCGGGAGATGCCCGGCACCCGCGCCAGGTCTTCGGCGCTGGCGCGACGTACCTGGGCCATCCCGCCGAACTGTCGCAAAAGCGCTCCACGGCGCTTCGCTCCCAGTCCGGGGATGTCCTCGAGAACACTGCGCGTGCGGGTGCGAGCACGTTGCTGGCGGTGGCCCAGCAGCGCAAAGCGATGACTCTCATCGCGAATTTGCTGAATCAGATGCAGCGCCGGGTCATCACTGGCCAGGATGAGCGGGTTCGCGCGCTCGGGCAGGTGCAGTTCCTCCTCTCCCGCGCGGCGCTCCGGGCCTTTGGAGATACTGATGACGCGGACGCCATCCTCGAAATCCACCGCACGCAATGCAGCCAGCGCCGCATTGAGCTGCCCGCGACCGCCGTCGATGAAGAGCACGTCCGGGGCCGGAATCTCGCCCTGGCTGATTCGCGTATAGCGCCGCAATACGGCCTGCTCGATGGCCGCGTAGTCGTCGCCGGGCGTGATCCCGGCGATAGCGAACCGCCGATACTGGCTCTTGTCGGGGCCCTTGTCGCCAAACACCACGCAGGACGCCCGCGCGCCCTCCCCCTGCGTATGACTGATATCGAAGCATTCCATGCGCGTGATCGGTGCGGGCAGGTCCAACCGCTCCATCAGCGCCTGATACCGCCCCTCGAGGGTCTCCCGTTCGCTGAGCCGTGCGATCAGGGCGGCGTGCAGGGATTGCGCGGTCATAACCTGTAACCGCTTACGGGGGCCACGCAATGACCGCGCATGAACTGTGACCGGAAAGCCGGCGGTCAGGCTGAGGGCGCCGGACAGCGCCTCTGCGTCGTCGACGACATCGGACAACACGATTTCCGCGGGTGGACGCCGGTCGAGATAATGCTGCTGCACGAACGAACGCAGGACATCTGCGGGTTCGGCCTCGGTTGCGCCCTGCGGAAAGTGGCTGCGCGTGCCCAGGCTGCGCCCGCCGCGCACCGGCATCAATGCCACGCCCAGCACGCCGTGATGCCGGGCGACACAAACCAGATCGAAATCGCTGCCTCCCGCCGCCGTCACCACGCGCGACTCCTGCAGACGCCGCAATGCGCCAATCCGGTCACGCAGTTCCGCGGCCTGCTCAAAGCGCTGGGCCACCGCCGCGGTCTGCATGCGTTCATGCATCTGTTCGACCACATGCTCGCCCTGCCCCGATAACACCGCCATGGCGGCGTTCACGTCAGCCTGGTAGTCGGCAAGCGTGATCTCGCGTGTACACGGGGCGGAACAACGCTTGATCTGAAACATCAGGCACGGTCGCGAGCGGTTGGCATAGTCACTGTCGCGACAAGTGCGCAGTTGGAAAGTGCGCTGCAGCGTGGCGATTGTGTCCTTAACGGCCGCCGCCGATGCGTACGGGCCGAAATACTGATGCCCGGGCCGTTGCTGGCCTCGATGCATGCTGATGCGCGGGGCTTCGCCACCGCTGACCCGCATCCAGGGATAGGACTTGTCGTCACGAAAGAGAATGTTGTAGCGCGGCCGGCGCTCCTTGATCAACGCATGCTCGAGGATCAGTGCCTGATCCTCGGACGGCGTTACTGTCACCTCGATGCGGGTAATGCGCGACACCATCTGCATGATTCGCGCGGGTTTGGCAGCACTGCTGAAATAGCTGCTGACGCGATTTTTCAGATTGCGTGCTTTGCCGACATAGAGCACCTGATCATCGGCACCAAACATGCAGTACACGCCGGGGCGGGTCGTCAGGTCACGCAGAAACGGTTCCGGGTCAAAGTCACCCCGGGGAGGAATGCCGCTGTCCGGCGGCGCGGAACTCACGACGGTTAGGGGCGCGGTTGCGCCATTTCGTCGTCGAGCACGCCAAAGCGCATGGCCATGCGGGTCAGTTCGACATCGTTGGTCACGCCGAGCTTTTCAAACAGGCGGTAGCGGTAGGTGCTCACCGTTTTCGGCGACAGACACAGGGCATCGGAGATGACCTGATTGCTCTGCCCCTGCGTCACCATCAGCATGACCTGCATTTCGCGCTGCGAGAGCCGGTCAAAGGGTGAGGTTTTGGGGTCGTGGCCCTGAATAAAGCTGGCGGCCAGATTGGCGGCCACGCTCGACGCCACGTACACCCCGCCCTGGGCTACGCGGCGGATGGCTGATACCACTTCATCGGCGGCCGCGTCCTTGCTGATGTAGCCCTTGGCACCGGCGCCCAGAAGCCGGCTCGGCCAGGGTTCTTCGACATACATCGACACCGCGATGATCTTGATGTCCGGGTTGCGCGCCAGAATGCGCCGCGTGGCTTCCAGGCCCCCGATGCCGGGCATGTTGACGTCCATCAGGATGACGTCGGGCTTGAGTTCACGCGCCAGATCAACGGCATCTTCGCCATTATCGGCCTCGGCCACGACATCAATCCCCGGCGTGTCAGTCAAGACCCGCTTGAGGCCGGCACGCACCAGTCGGTGGTCGTCGCAGAGAATCAGTCGAATCGCACTCATAAACGGATTCTAGCGATTTACGTGCCACGGGGTTCATGACAGCAACATAAAAAAAGCCCGCCAAGCGGCGGGCTTTAGGGAACAACGCAGCGAAGGCCTCAGGCGCATTCGCTCAGGCCACGCGTACGTGACCCGTGCTGGTCAATCGAACTGCTCTTCTTCGGTCGAGCCTTCCAGCGCCTTGACCGAGG
>JBDNBC010000126.1:0-3760 GCA_039768115.1 Oceanococcaceae bacterium | reverse complement strand
CGGGCGCGTTCCAATGCTGAGGCCATTGCCTTCTGGGTCGATGACCAGCTTCGCGACCCGAGCGAGGCACTCGCCATCGATTGTCTTCCTCATCTGCTTCCCCGCCTGGAGCGCACGCTCCACTCCCTGCTGGAGACCACCCCATGAACGTCATTCCCTTGAATGCCCTGAACCTGCACGAAGGCGAGACTGTTTCTGTCCTCGCTAATGTGCTCCATGTCGATGCCTATTGGAATCCGGATTCCCAGAGCATTTGCACTGCTGTCGAATTTTCAGACTTCAGTGGCACGGCAACCTTTCAGGTGGAGGGTCCGCACACGCCCGCCCTGCGGGATCAGCAAGTGATACAGGCCACCGTCACGCCCATCGCCGGGCGGCGGGACATTCGGGGCGTGATGCATACGGCCTTGCCCATGCCCTATGACGTGATTCCCAATCCGTTCTGGTGCTTGCCGCAGAAGCTCACGCCGGTGGTGGCGCGACCGGCGCTGGCTCAGCTGACCCAGGCCGCCTTGTCGCTGAGCACTCCCGACATCGCCACCTTTATCGGCGAGCTGGTGCTGTACGACTATGTGCCGTTTCTGACCGCGCCCGCGGGTCTGCGGCATCACCATGCCTACCCCGGGGGACTCCTGGTGCATTACGCCGGCATCTGGGATCGGTTGCAGCCCTGGCTCACCCGTGACGATGCGGAAGATCAGGACCTTGCGCTGGCCTGCGTCATCGCGCATGACATTGGCAAGATCCGTAAATGCGGCACCGTGGCCTCTAACCCCGTCAACCGCTTTCAGACCCACGAAATGCTGGGGCTTGAGATGGTGAATGGGCCATTGCGGCGCATGGGCGAGGTCTGGCCCGAGGGCGCGGCCCGCCTCAACCGCGTGATCTACTGGATGCTGATGCCCAACCCGCATCGGCAGTTTCTCAGTCAGCTTGGGCGGGCGATTGCGCAGGCGGATCGGGAGGATGCGCGTGAGGGAGCTACTGGGCCCGCAGCATAAGTGCAACGACACCGATCGGCCGACGCTCACTTAAATGTGCACAGGCGTTTTGGGATTGTCCGTGCAAAAGAGGGCGAACCCCCAGCCGGTTGAGTGCCGCTCGTCCTGAGGTCAGCAAAACGTCTGGCCAACGCGCTTCTTGGCTTGCGCTGAGCCGATTTGCAGGGTTCGTGCAGCCCAGGTGGCCTGGCGGAATGCCCGAATTCGACTGCAAGAACGGCTTCGGCGGCTTCGGCTACAGTCCGATACGCGTCAGAGGGCGTTTGTTCGTCCTATACACGACAACATCGTCCTTCCAACTTTCCTGTTCGAGTTCACCTTCGACACCACGCGCGCGGTAGTCAACATGCTGTACCACGGCATATTTCGCCGCTATCCGCGCATCCGCTGGCTGCTCGCCCATGCCGGTGGCGCGATTCCCTTCCTGTCCTACCGCACCAGTCTTTTCACGCTGACGCCGGTAGCGGCGCAGAATCTCGGGCTGCCCGTGCTCAATGAGCTCGAAGTCCTCGGCAGCTACGCCGACCTTTATTACGACACCGCGTTGTCACCTGCACCGGCCGCAATGAAGTCGGTGCGCGAGGTGACCGACGTCAGTCATGTGATGTTTGCCACCGACTGGCCGTTTTCCGCGCCGGTGTTCGTGGTGCCGGGCAACCCGGCACCGCAGTTGGCGGACAGCTTCAATGCCACCGAGTTGCAGCAGGTGAACCGTGGCAATGTCTTGCGCGAGTTCCCGCGACTGGGGGCCTGATCGAGAGAGCGACGACTCGGCAGACGTGTTGCTTGTGGTCGCGCACGGCACCAGTTGAAAGATACTGACCTATTGGGACGTGCCCCCGCATGCGCACGGTCGTCGAAACGCCAATCTTCATTCGCCGCGCGGAAAAGCTGCTCAGCTAGGCTGAACACGCGGAACTGATCCCCGATCAGGATCTGTTTGGGTCTTTGACCGAGGCGCTCGCCCACGCCGAGGGCCGCAAAGTCAGAGTGCGCGCGCATGAAATCGACGTGCGGCCCGATACGATCCGAACAGCACGACAGCGGCTTTGGCTGTCGCAGGATCGATTTACTCAAGCCTTCGGCGTGAGCACTCCCACGCTGCGCAAGTGGGCGCAGGGGCAGCGCGAGCCGAACGGTGCCGCCAAGACACTGCTACGTATCATCGAGCGGGAGCCAAAGGCGGTGCTCCGTGCGCTGGAGGTGCCGTAGGAGCAGCGCTCTTCATCTTGGCCATGACACGCCAACAGTTCTGATTTTCATCCTGTCGGGCGCGCCACTGCGGATCGATACGTCTTATCGATTTGAGTCCAGGAGCCGTGCGTACTGGAATCGGGCCTGCTGCAATTCGTCCTTCTGCCGAGTGATCAGGAGATCCGTGTGTTCGCGTAAGCGTTCACGCAAGTGCTGCCAGATGTCGCCGTCGAGAGACCGATGCGCTTCGCGCAGCTCTCCGTCCAGCGCAAGCGAGCCATGATCTTCGATCAAGCGCATGAGCAGCATAGGTTCGGCTTCCTGGCTCCAGAGCGCGATGAATGCGGGAATGTCCTTCGTACGCAGCGATTGCGGGCCGGTGACGCCGGCCATCCAACGTTCCAGGACCTCGATCTCGGTCTGTACGCTAAGAATTGCGCTTTCATAGAGGGATTGCGCCCAGGCGAGGTATCCGGCATCAGCCAGAGCGCCAGCCAGTGCCAGGGCGGCTTGCGCATTGACGCTGCGGGAGACAGACAAGGTTTGCAGGTGCTCCCAGATGCGGATCGCCCGCTCGCGCCGTTGTTGCGGGTCGAGCGCGGGAATCTGACGGAAAAAAGCAGCGGGACGACAGACGGAATGATCTTGCGCGGCCGTTCGGTACTCTTCGCAGCTCAATTCACCGGACTGATACAACGCCCGCAAAACGGTCGGCGACGATTCGGCAATGACGTCGGTCGACAGCGACAGCGCCGCTCTCCTGACCCGTCCTCCGGGGTTCGCCAGGTAGGCCCACCCCAGGCCCAGGATGGCGCTGTCTGAATAAGGTCCGGTAAGTGCGATGCGCTCGAATATCGGGCCGGCTGAGTCGCCGAAACCGCGACGCAGCAATTCATGGCCCAGCGTCAGATTGGCCAGGTCAATCAGGTGCCGAGACCGGGTGCTGTTGGTCGGGTTCTGGCCCAGGGCATCGAGTATCGTCAGCGCTTCGCTATGGTGATCAAGGTGCAGCAGAGCCAGGGCCAGGTTGTAGCGCATGAACAGGGACGGATTGCCGACGGCTTCCAGGGCACGAGTGTCGGTGGCGCGAATCCGGTGCGGCCCGGTTTTCAGAAGCTCCACGGCTGACGCCGCATCTCCCCGGGCCAGCAGCCCCATCGCTTTGAGATGCATCGCCTGCAGGGCGGCGACTCCGGAGTAGTGATCAAGCGTAAGGGTGGCCAGTGCCGGGTAATCGCCGACCCGGTTTTGCAGGAAGGCCAGACGTAATCGAATGGCGTGTATGCGGGCATCGTGCTCATCTAGACTTTGCGCATGCGCTAGGAATTGCGCGGCCATCCGCGGCCAGTGCTGCTGCACTGCACATTCCGCCATCGTCCGCATGGCAGCTGCGGGGTAGGCCTCGACTGGCAAGGTTTTCAACAACCGGAACGCGCGAATCATGAGATCCGTTCCGCTGCGATTGCGGCAGGCTTCGGTAATGGCGCGCCATTGCGGGCGGGCCAGGAATTGCCGACCAGTCTTGCCGTCGGGGGCGTCCTCACCGAGTACCCACCGCGACGCTG
>JBDNBC010000125.1:0-4657 GCA_039768115.1 Oceanococcaceae bacterium | reverse complement strand
TTGGCGTCGTCAATCATTTTATTGACGGCGTCGATGGCGCGGTTGAGGTTGTTCTTGATGGTGTTGAAGTCACCGTTGTAGGCGTCGGTGATGGGCTCGGGGATGTCGCCTTTGGAGATGCGGTCGACGTAGGTGGCGGCGACGTTGAGCGGCCCAATGACCGCATCGAGCGTGTTGTTCACGCCCTCGACGATGGCGCGGAATTTACCCTCGTGTTTGTCGGCGTTGGCGCGGGTGTCCAGGGCCCCGTCGACCGCAGCGCGCGATAGCATATTGGCGTCATCAATCATCTTGTTGACGGCATCGATGGCGCGGTTGAGGTTGTTCTTGATGGTGTTGAAGTCACCGTTGTAGGCGTCGGTGATGGGCTCGGGGATGTCACCTTTGGAGATGCGGTCGACGTAGGTGGCCGCCACGTTGAGGGGCCCGATCACGGCATCGAGGGTGTTGTTCACGCCTTCGACGATGGCGCGGAACTGGCCCTCATGCTTGTTGGCATCCGCCCGGGTATCCAATGCGCCGGCAACGGCGGCCTCGGACAGCATGTTGGCGTCATCAATCATCTTGTTGACGGCATCGATGGCGCGGTTGAGGTTGTCCTTGATCGTGTTGAAGTCACCGTTGTAGGCGTCGGTGATGGGCTCGGGGATGTCGCCTTTGGAGATGCGGTCGACGTAGGTGGCCGCCACGTTGAGCGGCCCGATAACAGCATCGAGGGTGTCGTTCACACCCTGGACAATGCGCCGATAGTCACCCTTGTGGCGGGAGGCATCCGCGCGTGTCGCGAGCTCGCCGTCCACGGCTGCGGTGGCCAAACGCCCGGCATCCTCAATGAGAAAGTTGATGGACTCGATACAGGAGTTCAGGTTTTCCTTAATGGTGTTGAACTCACCTCGGTAGTCGTCAGTGATGGGCTCGGGGATGTTGCCGCTGGAAATCTTGTCGACATAGTCTGCGGCCACCCGCAATGGACGTACCATGGCATCAACCACGGTATTGACCTCGGCGCCCACCTTGGCCACGAAGCCATCGCTGTTGTCGATTTCGCAACGCGCATCAAGGTTGCCATCGCCGACGGCTACCGCCAGTTCGGCCAGCGTTTGTAGCGCCTTGTCTTCATGGGTGACATCCATCCACTCGACGACCGACCCGATGCGCTCTCCCTCAGGAGAACTGACCGGGTTCACGATGAGCCGAAAAACGCGATTGCCCAGCCGCAGTTCAACAACATGCGTTCCGTTCAGCTCGCTCAGAACTTTGGCCTGGTGCGCGGGGTTCTTATGGAAGACATCGATCACGCGCCCTGCAACGTTATCGGCGGAGAAGTCCGGCTGCGCCTTGCGAATATCCGCCTCGCAGATCTTGAGCATGCGCTCCATGGCGGGATTGAGGTAGGTAATGACGCGATCAGAGTTCGCGAACATGACCTGGGCATTCATCGAGTCCATCATGTATCGCATCCCCGCCAGCTCGCTGCTCTTTTTCTTGGCGGCTTCGACCGATTGGGTGGCTTCGGTGTGGCGCTCTTGCCACTGCGATCCCAGATTTTCAAGCGCCGCAAACATGCCAGCTCCGGGCCCGCTTTTTAATTGCGGGTCAACGGCAATGTTCTCACCGTGGGCGAGTCCAGCAAGGTATTGCTCTGCCGCGGTCAAGCGTTTTTTCACGTTGCTCGAAACAAAATTCAGCATGGTTTCACTCCACGAGGTGATGGGATCTGGCGATGAGGCCGAAAAGAAAGAATGAGGGCGCTGCAACCGAGCCATCCATGCATAGATGATGCCGCCGGACCGTCTTCGGTCGAATACGCGGTCGGCTGCGGTGGAATCAACCCCTGCTGAACGGGCCTGTGTGCTCCCGGCCACCGCTGGGCCGGGTGGAGCCATCGGCCTAGCCGGAGTTCTGGCGCTCCGCCGCGCGCCGCTGCTGGCGCAGAAACTCCTGCACTTTCACATCGCGCCAGAGCGCAGCCTTGGCGGCGGCGCGGTACGGCGGCCAGCGCGGTTCTTCGGCGGGCCGGGGTTGATCACCCATCACGGTGACCCGCTGGATGACGCGTTCGCCCTCGAAATCGTCAAGCACGTAATGCTGAGTGCAGCGGTTGTCCCAGATGGCCACGGTGCCGGCCTTCCAGCGGTAGCGCACGGTAAAACGATGGCTGGCGGCCCAGCGGGTCAGGTAGCCGAGCAGCATGTCGCTCTCGGCATCGCTGAGTTCGACGATGCGCCGGGTGAAATGGTGATTGACGAACAGCGAGCGCCGCCCGGTTTCCGGATGCACGCGTATTACCGGGTGAATGGCCATCGACTCCGGATGAAAGTGCGGCGCGGCGTCGTGCAGGGCGCTCAGGCCATCGCACAGAGCACGCAATGGTGGCGACAGTTCATCGTAGGCCTTGTACATGTTCGCCCAGAGGGTGTCGCCCCCGACCGCAGGACAGGTCTTCATGTGCAGGATGGCAAGCAGCGAGGGCTCGGCCTGGCAGCTCAGGTCGCTGTGCCATTCGTCGGCCACCGCTCCGGCCCCGCCGAATGCGCGCAGCTCGAAGAATTCCTGGCGCTCGCCGCCGAGCTTCAGGTGCGGGTGCGATTCCAGCGGGCCAAACAGGCGGCCGAAGGCCAGGTGCTGATCGGGCGTGGGCCGCTGGTCCGGAAAGAACAGCACCAGATGCTCGTTGAGCAGCGCCCGGATGTGGGCGACATCGGCGGCCGTGGCCCGAGGAATCGACACGCCGTGAACCTCCGCCCCCAGAGACCCCGAGAGCCGCTGAATCGTCCATCCAGGAGGCAGGGGTGTGGCGGAAGAGGTGCTCATGATGTGTCTCCGTCCGATCCGGTGGGATCAGGTCCAGTCTACGAATCGACCGCGCGCAAGGCGTACCCCTCTCGGGGAAAGTGCCGGTGCAGGCGACCCAGCTCGGCGTCGTCGGCGGCGAGGATCCATGCATGCTCGGTTTCACCGGCCACGGTGCCGGTAGTCGGATCGCGGGCGTAGTCGGTGGGCGCGATGCGCACCGCAGCGCCCGAGCCGCGCAGCGCGGCCGGGAGGGGGGCGGGCGCATGGGCCCGCGCCACATCCAGGGCGTCGGCGCTAGTCAACGGCTCGGCGTTGCCGTGGCCGAAGGCGCGCATGCGATCCATCCAGGCCAGCACCGCCGGGTATTGGCGCAATGCCGGCAACTCGGCGAGATCTCTGGCAAACCATAGACCGTGGTAGGCCGAGAAATCTGCGTGATTGGGCGCCGTCCCGAACAGAAACGGCGAGGCGTTAAGCCGCTGACTCAGGTCGGCGAGGAAGGCGTCGCGGACAGCCCTTGCCTGAGCCGGACGAAAATCCGGCACCCGCGCCCGCTGGCCGATCTTGATGCGATCCCAGAGGAAACGGGCGATTCCGCGCCAGCCCAGCGCGGCATGCACCCGCCGTCGTAGCGCCGCTGTGTTGCTGCTAACCAGACATGCCAGAAATCCTTGCAGATCCGCGAAGCGGGCCAGCGCCTGGGCGTCTTCCGGCAGGGTGGTCAGATCCAGTTCCGAACGGCCGCTGCGTCGGGCCAGTTCCGCGGCAATTTCATGCGAGTCGCAAAAGATGTCGGCACCGATCTGCAGCACCGGCACCTTGCGGTAGCCGCCCGCGAGCTGGGCGAGAGCGGGTCGCGGTGGCATCGGCGCCACGATCACTGACCGCCAGGGCACACCGGTGTAACCGAGCATCAGCCGCACCTTTTCCGAAAACGGCGAAAAGGCGTAGTGATGCAGGATGAGCTCGGAAGGATTCGCCATGCGGGCGTTAGCCGGCGCCCGCTTGCTGGCGGGCGTCATCAATGATGCGGTTCAGCGTGGCGCTGGGGCGCATAGCCGCATCGAGCTTGTGGCGGTCCGGCCAGAAGTATCCACCGATATCCACCGCCTGACCCTGCACGCCATTCAATTCGTCCATGATCGTCGTCTCGTTATCGGCCAGGGCCTTGGCGATGGGGGCGAAATGGGCCTTGAGTGCGGCATTGTCATCCTGCGCGGCCAGTTCCTGGGCCCAGTACATCGCCAGATAGAACTGGCTGCCGCGGTTGTCGATTTCGCCGGTGCGCCGTGACGGCCCCTTGTTGTTATCGAGCAGCCGGCCGGTGGCGGAATCCAGCGCGCGGCCGAGCAACGTGATCTGCGGGTTGCTGAGCTTGTTGCCGTTGTCTTCCAGGCACGCGGCCAGCGCCAGAAATTCGCCCAGCGAATCCCAACGCAAATGGTTTTCTTCGACCAGCTGCTGCACGTGCTTGGGAGCCGAGCCGCCGGCGCCGGTTTCATACAGGCCGCCACCGGCCATCAGCGGGACGATGGAAAGCATCTTGGCGCTGGTTCCCAGCTCGAGGATCGGGAACAGGTCCGTCAGATAGTCGCGCAGGATGTTGCCGGTGACCGAGATGGTGTCCATGCCACGCCAGGCGCGTTCCAGCGTGTAGCGCATGGCCCGCACCTGCGACATGATCTGGATATCGAGACCCTCGGTGTCGTGATCCTGCAGATAAGCTTCCACCTTCTTGATCAGCTCATTCTCGTGCGGGCGGTAGGGGTCGAGCCGGAACAGTGCCGGCATGCCGGAATCACGCGCGCGGGTGACTGCCAGCTTGACCCAGTCGCGGATCGGGCCGTCCTTGACCTGGCAC
>JBDNBC010000124.1:0-13024 GCA_039768115.1 Oceanococcaceae bacterium | reverse complement strand
GGGGGGGGGGGCCCCCCGCACGCTGATCTACTATTTCGCAACCATGTTGATCGCCGTCATCACGGGTCTGACGGTGGTCAATCTGCTCAGTCCGGGCGACCCTCAGGGTGATGGTTCGGGGCTGGGCTCGGCACTGACCGCCGCGGGCGAAAGTGCCTACGCTGACACCGATGATACGCAGCGCACGCGCATCGAAACGACCGGCCAGAGTGGCCTCGGCGCAGCAGCACAGAACCTTCTGGAGCAGTTGATTCCGGCCAATCCATTGGGGGCGGCTGCTGATTTTCAGCTATTGCCCGTCATTGCCTTTTCCATCCTGCTAGGACTGGCCATTGTCACGACCGGTGACAGAGCCCGCCCGGTTCGGGAATTCTTCGAAGGCCTGATGGCGGCCAGCATGACGTTAATCAACGGCATTTTGTGGCTGGCACCGGTCGGGGTTTTTGCCCTCGTGGCATGGACCGTTGCCCGGATCGGCCTGGGCAACCTGTTCGGCCCGCTGGCGATGTATGTGGCCGCGGTATTGCTCGGCCTGTTGGTGCATGCGCTGATCACGCTGCCGCTGGTGCTGCGGCTGTGGACCGGCAGTTCGCCGCGCGCGTTCGCACGGGGCATGCGCCCGGCCTTGCTGACAGCTTTTGGCACCGACTCAAGCTCGGCCACGCTGCCGGTGACCATGGAGTGTGCGGAGAACAACGGCTGCTCGCGCCGTTCCAGCCGTTTTGTCCTGCCGCTCGGCGCCACCATCAACATGGATGGCACCGCGCTGTATGAAGCCGTGGCAGTAGTGTTTCTATTTCAGGCCTACGGCATCGACCTGACCATGACGCAGATGATCATCATCGCCGTCACCGCAACCCTCGCCGCCGTCGGCGCGGCCGGAATCCCCTCCGCCGGGCTGGTCACGATGGTGATCGTCATTGAGGCGGTCAACAGCAGCCTTGGCGGTCAAGCCGCGCTACCCATCGCGGCGGTCGGCCTGATTCTCGGCATCGACCGCCTGCTCGACATGTGCCGAACGACTGTCAACGTCTGGGGCGATGCCATAGGTGCACGGGTCATGACCCGCTACGCCCCCGATGAATCCGCCGAGCCGGCTAGAACTGATACTTGACGAACACGGCCGCGAAATCCCGGTCACGCAGCAGGTTCTGGGATCCCCCACCGGTATACCAGCTGTAGCCGGTATTGAGCGACCACGCGCTCTTGTAGCGGGTCTGCACGTTCAGGTAGAACTGCTTACGGCCTTCGATGAAGTTCTCCCCGGGGCCCGGCGAAATGCCATTGACATCATGCGAGACGATGAAGAACGGCTCAATCGAAATTCCGGGCAGAACCGACTCGTAGCGCACGATACCAATCACCCGATACCCCCACGCGGAGGTCGTCGTGTACGAGTTGCTCTCCTGCTGTGGGTTGAAGCGCAGGCCATCGCCGCCATCGTAGGGGTTGGTCGGCCCGGAGGCATTACTGCCAACACAGATGCCCGGGAAGCAGCCGGGCGCGCTCATGCGGGCCTGACGGGCCTGCTCGGCGGTCAGCACAGAGCCGTCGTCAACGAAGGCCTGATTATTGGGATCGAAAGCCCCCGCGGACGCATGACGGAAGGTCGCCGGCGCCTCAATCTGGTAATCCCAGCGCTCCGGACCATTCAGCAGGCGATTGGCTCCGGCCTCGAATAACAAAATGATCTGATCGGCGCCAATCGGGTTCTGCGTGCCACCCAGAATGTAGGTCGCGCCCAGCGTGAACTGCAGGGCCTGAATCCGCTCAAAACCACGGATGTACCCGTTGGGCGTGTTCTCACCAACCGTCTGCCCCCGATAGCTGCTGATGAAGGACGGGAACGACCGCTGCACCGACGGCGCGTCCCCACCGTTGCCGTTTTCATTAAGAAACGTCGGCGGAATCAAATTGAAGGTGTTGGGGCCAGACTGACTGAGCGGATCAGGCAGGCCCTGCAACACCGACCCACAAGGAAGACTGCCGGCAGGCGCGTCCGTCGCCAGACTACGATGGCAGGACGTCAGTGTCGGACCGAGGGCGGCGAAAGTCAGATCCTCAAGATCCACCTGCACGGGCATGTTCGGCCGGTAGGCGAATTCGCCCTGCAGGGACAAATCACCAAACGCGGTATTGAAGCTCATCCCGTACATGCGGATGTCTTCGGGGTAGTCCAGCACGAACTGCACGGTATCCAGCGGTACCGCGTCGGTAATTTCGCCGGTGCCGATCAGTTGCAAGCCTCCATTGATCGCGTCCAGCGGGAGCAGACCGCTCAAACCATCGGTGATGGAGCCCACACTTTGGCCGAGCAGGTCCAATACCTCAGGCACGCCGAGCGCGCCAAGGTTGGAATTCAGCGCGTCGTCAACCAGCGGCAAGTTGGGGCACGCGAGCAGGAGCGACGGCAGCGAATTGGCATCCATTCCCGTCGCGGACTGTGGACCGCCAGTCGGGTTATTGGGATGGGTGCGAGCGCAGGACAGGTCCGACGCAAAGAAGCTGCCAAACGGCAACTTCGAGTGGTAGTTCATGAAGTAAAAGCCGAGGTCTGTCCCGTTGTTCAGATTTTCGGCGTAGTACTTGAACGAAATCCCGTACTGGCCACTGTCGCGCGCCTCGTTATCCGGACGCTTGTAAATCGTCGTAGTGGAATCGGTAAGACCGGACAGCGGGTTGTTGAGGGGCGCACCAATGCCGAATGGATCTTCCGCCGGCCCGCCAAAGGAGATTGACGCGAAATTAACAACATTGTTCGTGCCGACGTCCGTGAACGACAAAAACGTACCGGGCGTCGGCGCCTCAAGCGGCTGCCACTCCAGCTGGTAGTACGTCTCGACGGCCAGGTTGTCAGTAATGTTCGTGGTGGCGTACAGCGTATTGATCGGAGTGAACACCTCTTCCGGCGTAAAACCGATGCGAAAGAAATTGTTCGCATTGACCGGGTTGGAGGAGTTCAGAGAACCGAGAACCAGCAGTGTTGACTCCCCCCAGGCGACACTTTGTCGACCGATTTTGAGCGAGAGGTCGTTGCCCCACGGCAATTCAATATCGGTGTACAGGAACAGGTCGAGCAACTGGAAGTCACTACCCGCCTGACGCAGCGCTTCGGGGTTGGTGCGCTTATTGCGAACCACCTCGCCCGGCCCGTAGGTTGCCGATGTTAGCGGGACCGGCAAGCCGAGCGCATCGGGCCCTGTCGCCGGCGTGCAATCCTCAGGATTAGGGCCGGTACAGTTCAGACGATTGGGGTGGAACTCGGTGAAGTCATTGTTTACGAAGTCGTAGAAGTACAGCCAGCGGCTAAAGATTCCGTAGCCGTCACCTTCCAGCGTTAAATCCTGAGTGATCTTGAAAGGCGCCTGAAACAGGTCGTACTGGTCGTAGTTCCAGTTGCCATCATCCGCATTCGGCGTGAACTGCCCCAGTCCTGTGGCCAGAGCCTGGGCTGGCCCGATATCAGACTGATTGATGCCCTGACAGGAATTGAAATTGGTCCCATCTTCGCGCACACCGCAGATCGAAGGGTCCAGGTTGGCCTTCCCGACCAGGTCATTCGCTCGCCGCTGCATTCGCATCGCGGCACCCAGTGTCATCGACGTGTTCAGCACTCCGTCCAATCCGCCGAGTACCGGAACATCAAATTGCAAGGCCGAGGCCGGGACGCACAGCGTCACGGAACCCACTAACAGAATCAATCGACGCATGGTTGGCATATCTCCCCAAATACCAACAGCGGATCCAACACTGCCGTGTTACATCCCTGTAGAAATCACGCTCGAAAGAGCATCGCATAAACGAAAAAACCCCGCATTGCGGGGTTCTTATCGTCAGGACAACTACTCGCCGGCGGCAGCTGCCACGGTGTCGCGATCGACCAGCTCGACATACGCCATGGGCGCCTTGTCACCGGCCCGATAGCCGGCTTTGAGAATGCGCAGATAGCCACCCGGGCGCGTCTTGTAGCGCGGGCCCAGGTCAGTAAACAGCTTGCCCACGACAGCCTTGTTGCGCAAACGGGAGAACACCAGACGCCGATTCGCGACGCTGTCCGTTCCCGCACGCGTAATCAGAGGCTCCGCCAGCTTGCGCAACTCCTTGGCACGGGGCAGCGTTGTCTTGATCAACTCGTGTTCAAACAACGAGTTGGCCAGATTCTGCATCATGGCCTTGCGATGCGAACTTTCCCGCCCCAGCTGGCGGCCCGTATTGCGATGACGCATGGTCGTATTCCTAGATAAGTGCGGCGGCTTAGATCGATTCGATCTGCGGCGTCTGCCAGTTTTCGATGGTCATACCCAGAGCAAGCTCGTGTGACTCGAGTACATCCTTGATCTCGGTCAGCGACTTCTTGCCCAGGTTCGGCGTCTTCAGCAAATCCGCCTCGGTACGACGGACCAGATCACCGATGAAGTGAATATTTTCTGCCTTCAGACAGTTGGCGCTGCGAACGGTCAGTTCAAGCTCTTCGATGGGACGCAGCAGCATCGGGTTGATGGCGTCAACATCCGCTTCTCCGCCTGCACCCTGTTGCTCGAGGTCAACGAAGACCTTCAACTGATCGCTGAGAATCTGGGCGGCTGCACGTACGGCATCTGCCGGGGCAATACCCCCGTTGGTGGTGACGTCCAGCACCAGTTTGTCGAGATTGGTGCGTTGCTCCACACGTGCCGCTTCGACAGCGTAGCTGACGCGACGTACCGGGCTGAAGCTCGCATCCAGCGGCAGGCCACCGACGAGATCGGCTTCCTCTTCACTCAGGTGTGCGCGGCTCGCGGCGGGCTGGTAGCCCCGACCGCGGGAAATGGTCAGAACCATATCCAGCGCACCCCCGGTCAGCGTGGCGATGTAGCTGTCCGGGCTCATGACTTCGACGTCATGGTCCAGGCTAATGTCAGCCGCCGTGACGATGCCATCACCAGACTTCTTCAGATGCAACTTGGCTGACTGACGACCGGTCATGCGCAGCGCGACATTCTTCAGGTTCAACAGAATGTCGAGAACATCCTCTTTGACGCCTTCAATCGTCGAATACTCGTGAACGACGCCGGCGATTTCGACCTGCGTGACGGCGGCGCCAGGGATCGACGACAGCAGCGTGCGACGCAATGCGTTGCCAAGCGTATGACCAAAGCCACGCTCGAGAGGCTCCAATACGATGCGACCGCGATGAAGACCGATCTCTTCAATAGCGGTGACTTTGGGAACCAGCAGTTCGGCTATTCCGACCATCTACAAAATACTCTTTGTTCGGGCGATAAAGGCAGCGATTACTTCGAGTACAACTCGACAACGAGATTTTCGTTGACATCATCGAGGTATTCGTCGCGGTCCGGAATGCGCTTGAATACGCCTTCCAGTTTTTTGTCATCCACTTCCAGCCATTCCTTGATGCCGAGCTGTTGAGCGACACCCATGGCCTCTTTAATCCGCAGTTGCTCTTTGGACTTCTCGCGAACCGCGACGATGTCCTCGGCTGAGACCTGATAGGACGGAATGTTGACCGTTTGACCATTGACCGAAATCGCTTTGTGCGACACCAGCTGACGTGCTTCAGCCCGTGTGCCGGCGAAGCCCATGCGGTAAACAACGTTATCCAGCCGGCGTTCGAGCATCTGCAGCAACAACTCGCCCGTGGAGCCTTTTTGCTGGGCTGCACGACGATAGTAGTTACGGAATTGGCGCTCTAGCACACCGTAGATATAACGCAGCTTCTGCTTCTCGCGCAGCTGGGACTTGTAATCAGACGACTTGGCGCGCTTGGC
Source organism: Oceanococcaceae bacterium (assembly GCA_039768115.1). Taxonomy (GTDB): domain Bacteria; phylum Pseudomonadota; class Gammaproteobacteria; order Nevskiales; family Oceanococcaceae; genus MS8. The sequence continues at coordinate 7,256 of JBDNBC010000124.1, read as the reverse complement.
AGCCGCACCGTGCTGACCGGGCGGATTGTCCAGCCGGCACTTACCGTCGAGCGAACGCCCACGACTTTTCAGAAACAAATCCGTGCCTACGCGACGGGCCTGCTTACATTTGGGTCCAGTGTACTTAGCCATAATCGATCAGATCTCTAAACCCGGCGCCGCTTCGGAGGGCGGCAGCCATTGTGCGGAATCGGGGTCACGTCAGTGATGTTGGTGATGCGAAAACCGACGGCATTGAGCGAACGCACCGCAGACTCACGGCCCGGGCCTGGGCCCTTCACACGCACCTCAAGGTTCTTGACACCGTGCTCTTGCGCCGCGACACCGGCCTTCTCGGCCGCCATCTGCGCGGCAAACGGTGTGCTTTTGCGCGAACCCTTGAAGCCCGACCCGCCGGCTGTTGCCCATGACAGGGCATTGCCCTGGCGGTCGGTGATCATCACGATCGTGTTGTTGAAGGTCGCATGAACGTGTGCGATGCCTTCGGCAATGTTTTTGCGAACGCGTTTTTTACCGCGCGCTGCTGCTTTCGGTTGTGCCATCGATTAATTATCCGGATTAACGCTTGATGGGCCGACGTGGCCCCTTGCGCGTGCGCGCATTGGTGCGGGTGCGCTGACCGCGCATGGGCAGACCACGACGATGACGCAGGCCGCGATAGCAACCCAGGTCCATCAATCGCTTGATGTTCATGGAGACTTCACGACGCAAGTCGCCCTCGACGCTGAACTTGGCAACTTCCGAACGCAAGGCTTCCACCTCACCATCCGAGAGTTCTTTGATTTTCCGGGCCGGCTCGATACCGGCACCGGCGCAAATGGCCTTGGCGCGGGTGGAACCCACACCGTAAATGGCCTGCAGCGCGATAACCGCGTGCTTATTGGCTGGGACATTAATGCCCGCTATACGAGCCATGACGAAATCTCCGAATGACTATGAGAACGCGGGTAAACCGCGAATTCTAACGTGTTAGTTAGAAAAGACGCAAACATCAGCCCTGCCGTTGCTTGTGGCGGGCGTCCGAGCTGCAGATCACGCGCACAACACCGTTGCGCTTGATGACTTTGCAGTTGCGACAAATCTTTTTGACAGATGCACGAACTTTCACTGCACGAACTCCTTAGCGAATCAGGCGCGCGCGGTGCCAGCGCCGCCCTGCCCTTTGAGATTGGCCTTTTTCAGGAGGCCGTCATATTGATGCGACATCAGGTGGGCCTGAAGCTGCGCCATGAAGTCCATCACCACCACCACGATGATCAGCAGCGATGTCCCACCGAAATAGAACGGGACGTTCCAACCGAGAATCAGGAATTCCGGAAGCAAACACACTGCCGTGATGTAGCTGGCGCCGACAACCGTCAGGCGCGTTAGCACCTTGTCGATATATTGCGCCGTCGACCGCCCGGGGCGAACACCTGGGACAAACGCGTTTGACCGCTTCAGGTTATCCGCTGTGTCCTTGGAATCGAAAACGATGGCGGTGTAGAAAAAGCAGAAGAAGATGATCAGTAACGCATAGAGCAACACATATAGTGGCTGCCCCGGCGACAGCGTGTTGGCTACTGCCTGAACCAGACCACCCCCCTCTTCGCCGAAGAACCGAACCATCGACGCGGGGAACAAAATGAGACTGCTAGCGAAGATCGGCGGAATAACACCCGCCATATTCAGTTTCAACGGCATGTGCTGTGACGGCGCCGCATACATCTTCCGGCCTTGCTGACGACGCGCGTAGTGGATCGGAATCCGCCGTTGGGCACGCTCCACGTACACAACAACCGCTGTCACGCCCAGGGTGAAAATACCAATTGTCAGAAGCTGCCAGCTCTGCAGGGAACCATCACTCACCATCTGAGCCGTACCGCCCAGCGCGCTTGGCAGACCGGCAACAATGCTGACAAAGATGATCAACGAAATACCGTTGCCGATTCCTCGCTCCGAAATCTGTTCACCCAGCCACATCAGGAACATGGTTCCGGTGACCAAGGAAACGGTCGCTGTAAAGACGAAAGCCGGACCCGGTGATATTGCAATGTTGTTTGATTGCAGCGCGATGGTCGCACCAATGGCCTGAAAAGTCGCCAACGCAAGCGTTCCATAACGCGTGTACTTGGTGATTTTGCGCCGACCCGATTCACCTTCCTTGCGCATCTCCTTGAGCTGCGGGATGACTGCCGTCATCAACTGCATGATGATCGAGGCCGAAATGTAGGGCATGATCCCGAGCGCAAAAATTGACAGCCGCTCAAGCGCGCCGCCAGTGAACATGATTCCCAGGTCAAGAATCGTGCCGCTTTGCTGCTCAAACAGCGCCTCAAGCTGCACCGGGTCAATGCCTGGCACCGGAATGAAGGTGCCAATCCGATAAACGAGCAAGGCGCCGAGCACGAAAAAGAGCCGCTTGCGTAATTCCTGCAAACGTCCAAAATCGGGCATGGCGGGTGCTTTTGCCATTGTTATTCGACCTTGCCGCCAGCGGCTTCAATGGCCGCCCGTGCACCAGCCGATGCGGGCAGCCCTTGCAACGTCACCGCAACGGTCAGTTCACCATTAACGATGATCTTGACCAGCTCGGCGTGATTGGCCACGAGCCCGGCCGACTTCAATGCCGCGAGATCCACCGTCTGGCCTTCAAACCGCGCCAGCAAGCCCGTGCCCACTTCGGCGCGCAAACCGGCCTTGGCACTGGTAAAGCCACGCTTCGGCAGGCGCCGGTAGATAGGCGTTTGACCACCTTCGAAACCGACCTTGTGGAAGCCGCCGCTGCGAGCCTTCTGACCCTTGACACCACGGCCCGCCGTTTTTCCTGTTCCCGAACCCACGCCCCGACCGACGCGCTTAGCGTCGGTGCGGGCGCCAGGTGCCGCTGCCAAATCATTCAGTTTCATCAGACGGACTCCACCTTGAGCATGTAGGAGATCTTGTTGACCATGCCCATATTCTCAGGGGTGGCCTCACGTACGACGGTCTGGTGCATCTTGCGCAACCCCAAACCCGATGCACACGCCTTATGCGATGCGAGCCGCTTGTTCAGGCTACGCACGAGCGTGATTCGAACTTGCTTGTCTGCCATGGCTTTTTCCTCAGGCCGCGCCGACGATGTCGGCGACGGTCTTGCCGCGTTTTGCGGCGATAAATTCCGGATTGTGCGCTGATGTCAACGCGTTAACGGTGGCACGGACAACGTTTAACGGGTTACGCGACCCGTAGGACTTGGCCAACACGTTGGCGACACCTGCCGCCTCAAGCACAGCACGCATGGCACCCCCGGCAATAACACCAGTACCGGACGACGCGGGGCGCATCAGCACCTGGGTCGCACCGTGGCTGCCAAGCACCCGATGGTGAATGGTGTCGCCCTTGAGGTGAACGCTGACCATATTCTTACGTGCGCGCTCCATCGCCTTCTGAATAGCCGCTGGCACTTCGCGCGCCTTGCCATATCCGAAGCCGACGCGACCAGCGCCGTCGCCGACGACAGTCAGCGCCGTAAAGCCGAATTGCCGACCGCCCTTGACGACCTTGGCCACGCGGTTGATGGCGACCAGTTTTTCGACCAGATCGCCGTTGTCCGTTTCAGTCCGTGCCATGTTGACGTACCCGTATCTTTTTAAAACTGGAGGCCGGCTTCACGCGCGGCATCTGCGAGGGCCTGGATTCGACCGTGATATTTGAAGCCTGAGCGATCAAACGCTACGGATTCCACACCCGCAGCCTTTGCCCGCTCGGCAATCAATGCACCCACTTTGCGGGCCGCATCGACATTACCGGTGCCCTGACCACGAAAGTCCTTCTCGACGGTTGAAGCGGACGCTAGCGTCTGCTCCCGATCGCCGGAAATAATCTGAGCGTAAATGTGACGAGGAGTGCGGTACACGCACAGCCGCACGGTGCGCTGTTCGAAGATACGGGCGCGCGCACGACGGGCGCGGCGCAAACGAGAGTCTTTCTTGTTCATGAACGAAAGGCCTACTTCTTCTTGGCTTCTTTGCGACGAATGACTTCGCCGGCATATTTGATTCCCTTGCCTTTGTATGGCTCGGGGGGACGCCAGGCTCGCACTTCTGCGGCGACCTGACCCAGTTGCTGCTTGTCCGCACCACGCAGCACGATCTCAGTCTGCGTCGGCGTCTCCGCGGTAACCCCATCGGGAAGCTGATAGTCCACCGGATGTGAATAACCGAGGCTCAGGCTGAGCACCTTGCCCTTGGCCTGCGCGCGGTAACCGACACCGACCAATTCCAGCTTGCGCTCAAAGCCCTCGCTGACGCCGTGAACCATATTGGCCAGCAGCGCCCGTGCGGTACCAGCCTGGGCCATCGATGGCACGCCCTCGTTCACGCCTACTGAGACGGTTTTATCGTCCAGCGTGACCAGCACGTCCGGGTGCAGGCGCATCTGCAACTGACCTTTCGCACCCTTGACTGTGACCGCACCAGCATCGGCACGGAATTCCACGCCTTTGGGCAGGGTGATGTCCTGTTTAGCTACACGAGACATATAACAGCCCCCTTAGGACACGATGCAGAGCACTTCACCGCCCTGCCCCAGCTCCCGCGCCTTGCGATCCGCAACAACGCCCTTGGAGGTGGAAATGATGGCAACACCAAGGCCACCCAGCACACTGGGCAATTCCTTGACGGACTTGAAGACGCGCAGCGACGGCTTGGACACGCGCTGGATGCTTTCGATGACGGGCTTGCCTTCGAAATAGCGCAATTCCACCTGGAAACTGCGCTTCGCGCCTTCGCCAGACTCGGAGATGGCACCCACGTAACCTTCGTCACGCAACACTTCAAGAATGGAGCGCTTGAGCTTGGAGGCCGGGATCATTACCGACTTGGCGTTAGTGCGCTGTGCGTTGCGAATGCGCGTGAGCATATCCGCGACGGGATCAGTCATAGACATGTTACCGATATCCCCTTGTTTACCAGCTAGACATTGTGAGTCCCGGGATTTCGCCTTTCATGGCGAGCTCACGGAGTTTGTTGCGGCACAGCCCAAAGCGCTTGTACACCGCATGCGGCCGACCCGTAATAGCGCAGCGTGTCTGGCGGCGAACAACGCTGCCATCGCGCGGCAGCTTGGCCAGCGCCTGAACCGCCTGAAACTTCTCGTCGAAAGGCGTGTTCGGGTTATTGATCACGGCTTTCAGCTCCGTGCGCTTCTTGGCAAACCGCAGGGCGGCTTGGGCGCGCTTGTGTTCGCGCGCAATCATGCTTTTCTTGGCCATGTTGGTCCTTACTTGCGGAAGGGGAAGCCGAACGCTTCCAACAGCGCGCGCCCCTCTTCGTCCGTGGCAGCGGTCGTGGTGATGGTGATGTCCATACCGCGCAATTTATCGATCTTGTCGTAATCAATTTCCGGGAAAATAATCTGCTCGGTAACACCGAAGCTGTAATTTCCACGCCCGTCGAACGACTTGGGGTTGATGCCACGAAAATCGCGAATCCGCGGCAAGGCGATCGTCACCAGACGCTCAAGAAACTCATACATCCGCTCGCGCCGCAGCGTGATCTTGGCCCCAATGGGCCAGCCATCGCGGATCTTGAAACCGGCAACGGACTTGCGGGACATCGTCACAATCGGCTTTTGTCCGGTGATCTTCTCCAGGTCGCCAACGGCGTGCTGGATGATCTTTTTGTCCGCGACGGCGTCGCCCAGACCCATATTCAGCGTGATCTTGGTGATCTTGGGAATCGCCATTGCATTGCAGCCCAGCTGCTCCTGCAATTTCGACTTCAGGCTCTCGTTATAGAGCGTGTGATAGTTGGCCATAGCGTTAAACCTCAGCTTCCGACGGCTTCGCCAGTCGAGCGGTACACACGCTGCTTCTTACCGTCGACGTCGCGAAAGGAGACCTTGTCGCCTTTTTCCGTCTTCGGGTTGAACAACATGACATTCGAAGGGTGAATCGGCGCTTCAATCTGCTCGATCCCACCGGCGATTCCGGCATTTGGGTTCGGGCGCACATGCTTCTTGACCATGTTGACGCCCTCAACGATCACCCGGCCGTCCTTACGGATAGCGGCAATCGTCCCCCGACGCCCGGCGTCGCGGCCGATCGTGACGATGACGTCGTCACCTGTACGCAAACGATTCATGACTTACAAAACCTCCGGAGCCAGTGAAATGATGCGCATGAAACGCTCACGCAATTCGCGCGTCACTGGGCCAAAAATACGGGTGCCAATGGGCTCGAGTTTGCCGGACAGCAGAACCGCGGCATTCCCGTCAAAACGAATCAGAGAACCATCCGGACGCCGGACACCGTGCGCAGTGCGCACGACGACCGCGTTATAGACATCGCCCTTTTTCGCCTTGCCCCGCGGAATCGCGTCCTTCACCGACACCTTGATGATGTCGCCGATGCCGGCATAGCGACGGTGCGAACCGCCCAGTACTTTGATGCACTGGACCGTTTTCGCGCCGCTGTTATCTGCAACCTGCAGATAGCTTTCGGTCTGAATCACTGAGCACCTCCGAGGACAGGCGCCCGCTCGATCACTTCAACCAGACGCCAGGTCTTGGAGCGGCTCAGCGGACGGCACTGCTCGACCGTCACGGTATCGCCAATGCGGCAGTCGTTGGTTTCATCATGCGCGTGCACTTTCTGTGTGCGCGTGATGAACTTGCCGTACAGCGGATGACGGATACGACGCTCGACCACAACCGTGATCGTTTTGTCCATCTTGTCGCTGGCCACGCGCCCAGTCAGGCGAGGGGTGTGCTTGCTATTCTCAGTCATCACTTCGCTTCCTGAGCACGAAGAAAGGTTTTGCAACGCGCAATGTCCCTGCGGACGGCGCGAACCCTGTCTGTTTTAGTGGACTGGCCTGTGGCCAGCTGCAAACGCAAATTCATCTGCTCGCGACGCAAAGCAACGATTTCGGTCCGCAGATCTGCAGCGCTCATGTCGCGCAACTTCGCAACATCCATCACATCACCGTCCGGTTAATAAACACCGTGCGTACGGGAAGCTTGGCCGCGGCAAGGCGAAATGCCTCACGTGCCACGTCTTCCGACACACCTTCCATTTCATAAAGCATCTTGCCGGGCTGGATCTGGGCCACCCAGTACTCCACGTTGCCCTTCCCTTTACCCATCCGTACTTCGATCGGCTTCTTGCTGATCGGCTTGTCCGGGAAGATTCGAATCCAGATCTTTCCGCCCCGCTTCACGTGGCGGGTCATGGCGCGACGTGCGGCCTCGATCTGCCGAGCGGTGATCCGCCCGCGATCCAGAGCTTTCAATCC
>JBDNBC010000123.1:0-12432 GCA_039768115.1 Oceanococcaceae bacterium | reverse complement strand
CGTGCTGGGCTTTGAAATCGGCACCTATGGACTGGGCGAAGGCCCGGTGATGCTGGTGCTCGAAGCGCTGGTGGCGGGGTCGATTCTGCATGTGGTGTTCAACCGGCTGCACCTGAATCCGGAGCTGGACCTGCGTCCGTCATCGCCACGCGCCGAAGGCATCGGCAACCTGCTCGGGCTGGCGTTTCTCGGTGTGGTGTTTTCTTTCAGCCTGGAGCTGACCCCGGCGATGCGCGATCTCAGCGGTCGCCTCTATGAGCTTTCCCTGCTGGCGGCGCCGGCGTTGCTGCTCGGCTACACCCTGGCGGGTTTGCTGGCCGGACTGGTGCCGGTCCGTTCGCTGGGCTGGATCGGCCGCGGCTCGGCGGCCCGGCAGAGCGCCAACGGCATGCTGGTGGGCCTGCCCATGCCGGTGTGTTCGTGCGGGGTGGTGCCGATTTATCGCAGTCTGATTGCCCGCGGTGTGCCCCCGACGGCGGCGATGGCGTTTCTCGTCGCGACACCGGAACTGGGACTTGACGCGCTGATTGTGTCCTTGCCCTTGCTGGGTCTCGACATGACCCTTGCGCGGCTGCTGGCGGCCGCCGTGATCGCGTGGGTTGTGGGGATCGCGGTAGGGCGCTGGGTGCAGGCACAGACTCGGGATGCCGATACCTGTGGTGGGTGCCACGATCATCTGGAGATGCCGGAGCGGGCAGGGCGCAGCTGGGCCGGTGCCACCAGTGGCCTGCGCTACGGCTATACCGACCTGTTCGACTCCACCATGCCCTGGCTGCTGGTCGGCCTGCTGGTGGCCGCGCTCGCCGCGCCCCTGCTCGAATGGGTGCCGACACTGGGTCTGCCGGGGCTGTTCGAGATCATGGCCTTCGCCGCTCTGGGCATGCCGGTCTACGTCTGTGCTACCGGGTCAACGCCGATTGTGGCGATGATGTTGATCAGCGGCGTCAGCCCCGGCGCGGCGCTGGCCTTTCTGATCACCGGCCCGGCGACCAACCCGGCAACCTTCGGCGTGCTCAGTCAGCTCCATGGTCGGCGGATCGCCCTGCTGTTCGGTGCGGCCGTGGGCGGGTTGGCCGTGGTGGCCGGCCTGATCACCAACCTTCTGCTGCCAGAGGGTGTCATGGCGGATGTCATGCTCCACGACCAGGTGCATTGGTGGCAGCAACTCAGTCTGCTGCTGGTCGCGTTGCTCTGCGTGTTCGCGGTGCTGCGCCGCGGCGCGCGGGCTTTCGTCGCCGAGCTCAATGCCAGTCACGGTGCCTGAGATGGCGACAGGGCGGTCAGGAACAGCGACGCATCGCGTCGTGGATGACTGTCGACGCGCGGTCGACGTTCCCCGGTCACCACGTCGGGTCATCAGCCTGTGCCCCTCGATGACGGAAACCGTGGCCGCGCTGGCACCGGAGGTCCTGGTCGGGCGCACGCGTTACTGCATTCATCCGGACCCGCTGGTCGCCGGCGTGCCGACGGTAGGCGGAACCAAGAATCCCGACATCGAGGCCATCGCGGCGCTGCAGCCGGATCTGATCCTCGCCGAAAAAGAGGAAAATCGCCGAGAGGATGTGGAAGCCCTTGCGGCCATCGCCCCGGTATTTGTCTGCGACGTGCACACCGTCACCGAGGCCCTGAGCATGATCCGCCAACTGGGATCGCTGCTCGACGGGGCGCAAGCGCGGGCCGAGGCCTGGACGCAGCGAATCACGGCGGGTTGGGCGGATCTGCCGCGCTGGCCCGGACGCCCGCGTGTGCTGTACCTGATCTGGCGCAAGCCGTGGATGGCGGCCGGCGGGGACTGCTACATCCACAGTGTGCTCGAGGAGCTGGGTATGGTGAATGTGCTGGCCGACCAGCCCCGCTATCCGACCCTGGACGCAACGCAGATGGCCGCTTTGCGCCCGGATCATGTGTTCCTGTCGTCCGAGCCTTACCCCTTCCGCGAACGCCACCGACGCGAAGTCCAGTGCTTACTTCCGGCAGCACGGGTCGACTGCGTCGATGGCGAAGCGTTTTCCTGGTACGGCGTGCGCATGGAGCCGGCGCTCGCGCATTTGCGGCAACTGGTCGCCGCCGCGTGATCGGCAATCGCCGCTATGCTTTGGTGATGCGCTCAGAGCAATCACTGATGAAAATCGAAACGCGGGCTAGCAGTGTCGGAGACTTCCGAGCGCTGATTATCGGGTTGGTATGGCTTCTGGCCACGGCGCAGGCCGGTGCGGCCCCGGCGTCGGGGCGCGTGCTCAGCCTTGCCGAGTATCGCGCGGACCCGGGCCGGGGCGACGTGGTCTACCTGGATTTCTGGGCGTCCTGGTGCGCGCCCTGCAAGCTGTCGTTTCCGTTTATGAGCGAACTGCACGAGCGCTATGCCGCGCAAGGCCTGCGTATCGTGGCGGTCAGCCTGGATTCGCGCGAGAGCGACGCCCGGCGCTTTCTGCAACAGGTGCCCGCGCCGTTTGATGTCGTCCTCGACCCGCAGGCCGAGCTGACGGCAGAGTACGACGTGCCAGCGATGCCGACCAGTTACCTGCTGGATCGTCAGGGCCGTGTCCTGGAGCGCCACGAAGGCTTCCGTGCGGGCGACCGCGAGGCCATCGAGGCCGCGATCCAGATGGCGATTGGCGGCGCAGCATCAGCCCCGGCGTCTGGGCGGCCGGAGTAATCCCCGCCGCGCTCAGTCCGCAGGAATGCGGGTCAGGCGGACAATCGGGTCATCACGCTTCTGCTGTTCGCCCTTGACCAGTTGAAAGTCGTTGTCCAGGTCGAGCCAGAAACGGGCCTGGCGGTCCGGCGCGTCGACACGCTCCACGCGCAGGGTGTCGAAGCGACCGGCCGGGGTGTCGGTGAATTCGCGGGCGATGACGGCAATGGTGTAGCTGTCCGCCCCGCGCTTGTCGATGACGGGCAGCCGCAGTGGGTCGAGCGCGGTCCAGTCCTGATCGGTTGGTTGTGCGCAGAGCCACTGGCGCACCCGCAGTTGTAACGACAGCGGGTCGGACTGGCCGGGTTCAAGCGGCAGGGTGCCGAAGCGGCCGCCGTGAACCTCGCCGGCCTCCCAGTCGAAGTCCAGGGCAAAGTTTTCGCCGTCGCTGCCGATCCCGCTGCGCTCCTGTCGGTAGCTCTGGCTGCGCAGGCTGCGATCGTCTTGCCGGCACAGTTGAGCCTCCTGCACCGCCGGCCCGCTCAGCCAGCGCAGCAGGAAATGGGGTTTGGCCACCTGGCGCAGGGTGTAGCACTGTGGCGTTTCCGCCGGCTCCAGTCGGACCTCCCCCGTGCCCAGCGTCGTATCGCCCCGTTCGATTCGGTAGGGCGCGGCAAACGAGTGCAGAGCGTCACAGCGGGGCGCAGAGGCCAGATCCGAAGCGGTCGAGCCAGGTTCAGCGCCGACGTCGAGCGGGGTCAGCGCGATCATGCCGAAGAACGCTAAAAGCAGGATCTGCACTCCGTACACGCCGCGGTGGTGATGCGCGCCATGGGTCAGGGTCGTGGGCATGGGTACTCCGGGAGGACGGCAAGGGCGATGGCCATCACTGTGGACCAACTCAGACGACCGCGCCAACCGGCCGGTGTTCACCCGTGCACGTTCCGGGAGTTGCGCCCCGATCCGGCATCGCTCGCCCCTCGCAGGGGTGAGCCGGAAACGCCGTCGGGGGCGCACAACGCGCCGGAATTGCCGCTGACCGGTATTATCGGGCGGCGAAAAACACACCAACGCCTTCACGTTTTACGGATACGGGGACAGATTTGATGCCGACACAGGCCAGCGCCGGCGCGCGCTTTCGTGCTGCCATTGCCGAAGAACAGCCCTTGCAGGTGGTCGGTGCGATTAACGCCAACCATGCTCTCCTTGCCCAGCGCGCGGGCTTTCGGGCCATTTATTTGTCGGGCGGAGGGGTTGCCGCCGGCTCACTGGGCCTGCCGGACCTCGGCATTTCGGGATTGGAGGATGTGCTGATCGACACCCGGCGCATCACCGATGTCTGCGACCTGCCGTTGCTGGTTGATGTGGACACCGGTTTCGGCCCGAGTGCCTTTAATGTCGCGCGCACGGTGAAAAGCCTGATCAAGGCCGGTGCCGGCGCGATGCACATCGAAGACCAGGTCGGTGCCAAGCGCTGTGGCCACCGCCCGAACAAGGAGATCGTCAGCCTGGGTGAGATGGTGGATCGCATCAAGGCCGCGGTTGATGCCCGGACCGATGATGACTTCGTCATCATGGCGCGTACCGATGCGTTGGCGGTGGAAGGGCTGGAAAGCGCCATCGAGCGCGCCGTGGCCTGCGTCGAGGCCGGTGCCGACATGATTTTCCCCGAAGCGATGACCGAGCTGCCGATGTACAAGCAGTTCGCCGCCGCGGTGGGGGTGCCGGTGCTGGCCAACATCACCGAGTTTGGCAGCACGCCGCTGTACACGGTGGATGAGTTGCGCGCGGCTGATGTCGGGCTGGTGCTGTATCCACTGTCGGCCTTCCGGGCCATGAACAAGGCCGCCGAGGCGGTGTATGGCGCTATCCGCCGCGACGGTTCGCAGCAGAACGTGGTGGACACCATGCAGACCCGCATGGAGCTTTACGACGCCATCAACTATCACGATTACGAGCAGAAGCTCGATGCGATTTTCCGCGGCGTTCCCCCGAAAACGCACGATTGATTGATCAACGGAGAGAGAAAATGACTGAACAAACTCCGGGCTTCAAGCCCAAGAAATCCGTTGCGCTGTCCGGCGTGGCCGCCGGTAACACGGCGCTGTGCACGGTAGGCCGCAGTGGCAATGACTTGCATTACCGTGGCTACGACATCCTCGACCTGGCCGAGGCCTGCGAATTCGAGGAGGTCGCCCACTTGCTGGTTCACGGCAAGCTGCCGACGCCGGCTGAGCTGACCGCGTACAAAACCAAGCTGCGGGCACTGCGGGGTCTGCCGCATGCGGTCAAACAGGCACTCGAAGCGACACCGGCGCATGCGCATCCGATGGATGTCATGCGTACCGGCGTGTCGGTGTTGGGTACCGTGCTGCCGGAAAAGGATGACCATAACCATCCCGGCGCACGTGATATTGCTGACCGGCTGATGGCCAGTCTCGGTTCCATGCTGCTGTACTGGTATCACTTCCGCTTCAATGGCCGGCGCATCGAGGTCGAGACCGACGATGACTCGATTGGCGGGCACTTCCTGCACCTGCTGCATGGCAAGACACCGCCGGCATCCTGGGTGCGGGCCATGCACACCAGCCTGATCCTCTACGCCGAGCACGAGTTCAATGCCTCGACATTCACCACGCGGGTGATCACTGGCACCGGCTCGGATATGTACTCAGCGATCTGTGGCGGCATCGGCGCACTGCGCGGGCCCAAGCACGGCGGCGCCAATGAGGTGGCCTTCGACATCCAGAAGCGCTACGACAACCCCGATGAGGCTGAGGCCGACATCCGCGCACGGGTCGAGCGCAAGGAAGTCATCATCGGTTTCGGGCATCCCGTGTACACAATTTCCGACCCGCGCAACGAGGTCATCAAGAAAGTGGCGCGTGAGCTGTCGGAAGAGCAGCACAACACCAAGATGTACCGCATTGCCGAGCGCCTGGAATCGGTCATGAAAGAGGTGAAGAACATGTTCCCCAACCTCGACTGGTTCAGTGCGGTGAGCTATCACATGATGGGTGTGCCCACGGCCATGTTCACTCCGCTGTTCGTGATTGCCCGCGCCTCCGGCTGGAGCGCCCACATCATCGAACAGCGCATGGACGGCAAGATCATCCGCCCGAGCGCCAATTACACCGGCCCGGAGAATCAGAAGTTCACGCCGCTGCACGACCGCGACTAGCGAGCCCCTTTATTTGGCAGTACGTGTGAGGTGGGCGGATCTTCCTTCCGGGAATGTCGAAAACTGGATGTTTTCGCCATAGCGAGCCACGGATGGCCTTGAGCGATCCCGGGAGGAAGATCCGCCCGCCCTTTTCGCGGTTCCCGGGAGGAGTCACCACCCTCCCTGGATGCGCCACTCAACAGCGACGTAGCGTGTCCTAACTTGCCGAAGAGTTGTTCAGTACGAATCCCGGCTGGTGCAGCGTGCTTTGAGGATGAGTCACTACACCCACGTTGAGCGCAAATAAAAACGCCCCCGTAGAGCCAACTACGGGGGCGTTTTCGTATCTGCGGACGGGGGTCAGTAACGCCAGTTCAACTCGACGTAGCCAAACCGACCCGGCAGGTCGTAGTTGGAGGCGTCGTAGCCGTTCAGTGAGCAGCTCACGCAGATCGGCGGGTCTTCGTCGAGCAGGTTGTTCACGCCGACGCTGAGCTGCAGGCCCCGAATGTCGTCCGGCGCCCAGCCCAGGCGCAGGTCGTGATAGAAGGTGGCGTCCAGGTCATTGGTGCCGGCGTCCGGGTTGCCGCATACCGGGAAGCTCGCCACATCGCCGCATTGTTCCGTCAGTTCGGAGAGGTAGCGCAAGGCGTAGCTGGCCGAATACTGCTGATCGGTCCAGTTCACCCGCAGTGTGGACTTGATCTCAGGGATGCCGCTGTTGGCCACCTCAACGCCGACGCCACGCGGTTCGGGCAGGCCGGTGGCCCGGGATACGGCCCGGAAGTCATCGACGACGGTGGTAATCCAGTTGGCACCCAGCTGGCCCCAGCGTTGCCGCGGTGCACGCCAGTTCAGGGTGATGTCGTAACCGCTGGTCTCGATATCACCGATGTTGCGCAGCGTGTTGTCGAAGCCGTCAATCGCGCCGGTGGCATTCCGGGTGATGCCGTCGCAGAACGCCGGATCATTGGTCTGCGCGCAGCGGTCGAGCTGGGTCTGGGCATCGAGGGCGGAAATCGCGCCGTTGACCTGAATGTCGTAGTAGGTCAGCTCGAGGTCAAGCACGTTGGTGAAGGGCAGGCGGTCTGCCCATTCAGGGCTGTAGACCAGGCCCGCAGTGAAGCTGTCCGCTGTTTCGGGTTGCAAATCCGCATTGCCGCCGGTGCGCACGCCGATCTGCGGGTTGGCCTGCTCGAAGTTGGGGGGCACGCCCTGGGCCGCGCAGTTGGCCTGGATGTCCGGGTCGGTCGGCTGCGAGCAGGGGTCGCTGAGCGTGGCATCGAAACGGGCCGGGCTGCCGAACAACTCGCCGATGGAAGGCGCGCGGAAGCCTTCGGCGAAGGTTGAGCGCAGCAGCACGCTATCGGTGACCTGCCAGCGCAGGCCGGCTTTGAAGGTCTCGGTCGTGCCGAAGGTGGAATAGTCCGAGAAGCGCCCGGCGAGGCTCAGATCCAGCGCCTGCAGGTAGGGCCGGTCGCGTAACAGCGGCACCGCCAGCTCGAGGTAGGCCTCGGCCACATTGAAGCTGCCGGATGTGGGCAGCGAGGGCACACCGTTCCCTTCGCCGCGCACCACCACCGGGTCGGGTGTGTAATTGCCCGAGAGGTCGCGATATTCCAGCCCCGCCGCAAAATCCAGCGAGCCGGCCGGCAGCGCATACAGCCCGCCCGAGACATTGACGCTGACCGCATCCATCGCCTGTTGGCTACGGGCGATTTCGTTGAAGCCGATGAAGTCGAGCATTTCCGGGGTGATGGTGCCCGGCCCGCCGAAGAGGTTCAGCGGCACGCAGGGCGCCACGCAATCATCGACGGGGCCGACGGCCTGGGCGATGTTGGCGATGTTGTAGGTGCCCTGGACGGACTGCACCGCGCCGGCGCGGGCGGTGATCAGGTTCAGGTCCCAGAACCAGCCGTAGTCGAAGACATCCAGCGTGCCCTGTAGGCCGGTGGCGGCATACAGCGTGGATACCTTCTGCGTGAAGATGCGCGGGCCGCCTTCCAGTGGCCGCCGGCCGATCAGGATCAGATTGCCGCCTTCGCCCGCATCGAGCGTGAAGCCGAAGGGATTGAAGGGGTTGGTTTCGTCCACGCTGACCGTGTCCGCCAGGCCGCCACTGCCAAATCCGGGGCCAAGGAAGATCGGCTCGGGCGCGGCCTGGTTAACCGAGGTGCGGTCATGCGCGGATAGGCGCACATAGCCGCTGAGGTCGCGGGTGAAATCGAACGCAGCCTGGGCGAAAAGGTTGACGCGCTCCGAGGGGGTGGACAACAGGTTGAATGGCGCAAAGTTAAACCGGTCATCCGTGGTGAAGGGCTTGAAGCCCTCCGGAAAGTCCTGCACGAAGTCCGGGCCCGACGCCACCCCGATCGCGGTGATGTCGCACTGCGCCCGACCGTTATCGTCAAGCGGACACAGCCCGCCCGCGTTATCGCCTTCGGGCTGATTGACAAAGATGCTGCGGGTGAAGGGCGTAGCGGAGCTGCCAAAGGCCACCCCGGTGCCCGGAATCGGAACCGATGCCGGCCCGTATTCCGCCGACGAAATCGCCTGCTGATCGAAGTAGGACAGATCCGCAAACCAACGCAAGCGGCGCTCCTCCCCGCCCACGGACGCGCCGATGGTCACGGTTTCGCCGCCGCCCAGCTCCGAATCGCCGCCGTACAGGTTCACGACCACGCGCTCGCTCTGCGACTTTTTGGTGATGATATTGACCACCCCGGCGATGGCGTCCGAGCCATACAGCGCCGAGGCGCCGTCGGTCAGGATTTCGACCCGCTCTACAGCGGAGAACGGGATGGTATTGAGGTCGACCGCCGCCGAGACGCCCGACGCCGAGGTTTCGTTGATCCAGCGCAGGCCGTCGACCAGCACCAGCACCCGCTGGGCGCCCAGATGGCGCAGCGAAATGGTGGTCGAGCCGGCGCCGACGCCGCCACCATCAGCCGGGAAGCCGAAGTTGCCGCTGGAGTTGAACTTGGTGTTCAGTGACGAGCCGGTCACTGGCAGACGCTGCAGGATGTCGCCGATCGAGGTGATGCCGCTGGCCGCCAGCTCGTCCGCCGAGATACTCAGCACCGGCTTGGCCTCTTCGGTGTCCGTCTTGCGGATTCGTGATCCGGTGACAGTGATCTCGTCCAGGCGAACCTGATCATCGTTGGTGCTGATGGCGCTCGGCTGAGCTCCCACAGCGACGCTGAACCCTAGCAAAAGGGCCGCACTAACTGGCAGGGCCGATCTGGTGATGATCGCCCGTGCAAATGGAACCGGCATGGCATATTCCCCAAGTGTTGTAATTCTCCAGCCCGGAATATACGTCGCCCACCGCACGGATGCACGGCATGGGCGGACGCTGGCGCAGCCGCGCCCTACAATATCGCGACGCGCCCGTAGCTCAGCTGGATAGAGCAGCCGCCTTCTAAGCGGCCGGTCGGGGGTTCGAGTCCCTCCGGGCGCGCCATTCCGGCATGGCAGTACGAGCGTGTGACGCGGGGCATCCCGTCGTGACGGCGCGGCGTCGTCGGCCGCGCATCGTCACGGCGTCACGATCGCGAATCGACCCTCAGGCTTGTCAAGCAGGCCAAAGAACGTGATGAGCGCCAGGCGACTGCCGTCGATATCCAGCTCATCTGACAGTAAGAGATCCTTGATGCCCGCCTGGTCGGTGGCCATCTGCAGAAACAGATCATGGGTCAGGGTGAGTGTGGCGTCCGCGGGCTGGGTGTCGCCATCGATGATCAGAGGCTCGCTGTGCAGTACGGCATTCTCGACCCACAGGTGATAGCCGACGCCGCGATCTTTGAACATGAAGTTGATTGTCAGATTCTTGCCATCGGCCTTGGGCCCGTTGAGGCGCGCGGCCATGGATTCGAAGAAGTGGTGCAAGGGGATGGCCGCGAGCAGGCCGATGGCATCGGTCATGTTGATGCCCTCGGCCGGCTCGCCGTGGCGAAGTTCATACGCCGCGCTCAGGTACACATCCCGCCACGGACCGGACTCCGCCTGGTAGCCGAGCTGGTCGTAGCTACGGGCGAGCAGCGCCCGCGCCTCGGCGTTGTCGGGGGCGGCAAACACGGCGTGGTTGCCCAGCTCGGCAGCCCAGCGATACTCGCCGGCCTCATAGGCTGTGCGGACCTGGGCAAGCGTCGCCTCGATACCGCCCATCGCAGCGACGTATTTTTTGGCAGCGGGTTGCGGTGGTAGCGGATCGAGGTTGGCGGGGTTGGCGTCGTACCAGCCAAAATAAAACTGGTACACCGCCTTGGCATTGTGTTTGACGGTGCCGTAATAACCGCGGGTAGAAAACTCCTGTTGCAGGGACTGCGGCATTGATATTTCCTCAGCAATTTCACGCGGCGTGAGACCGAGGTTTGCCATCCGCACGGTCTGGTCGTGGATGTATTTGTAGGCATCGCGCTGTTTCTTGAGGAAGTCCACAACGTCTGCATTGCCCCACATCGGCCAGTGGTGGCTGGCGAAATAGACTTCGGCATCACCAAAGAGCCGTATGGCCTCATGGATGTAGCTGCTCCAGCGCAACGCATCGCGCACCTTGGCGCCGCGCAAGGTGTACACGTTGTGCAGGGTCCGCGACACCACTTCAGCACCGCAGAATGCCTTCAGTTCAGGCAGGTAAAACGTGAACTCCGCGGGCGCTTCGGAGCCCGGCGTGAACTGGAAGACGAATCGCAATCCATCAATCTCCAGTTCCTGCGGGGTGCGATCAATCAGTTCGGTGGGCGCGGCGATGCCAATGAGGCCACCGAAAGGCACCTCCTTGCCGAGGCCGAGGTCGACATGGCCGCGTTCCGAGCGCGTCAGTCGCGCCCCGTACTGGTAGGAGGCGCGCCGTTGCATGGCCACGCCGGCCATCACGTTCTCGCTGGTCGCTTCCTCCGTGAAGCCCGCCGGTGCAATGATTCGGACATTCCCCTGCGCGAGTTCCTGCGCACTCATGAGGCCGGCAATGCCACCAAAATGATCAACGTGGCTGTGAGTGAACACTATGGCTGCGATGGGCTTGGGCGGCAGGTGTTGCTGTGCGAACTCCCAGGCGGCGGCCGCCGTCTCACGGGTGGTCAGCGGGTCGACGATGATCCAGCCGCTGTCGCCCTCGATCAACGTCATGTTCGCGAGATCAAAGCCGCGCAACTGGTAGATCCGGTCGCTGACTTTGAACAAGCCGTGGATTGCATTCAGACGCGCCTGTCGCCACAGGCTGGGGTTGACGCTGGCCGGTGCCTCGCCGGTTTGGAAGGCGTAATCGGTCTGATTCCAGATGGCCTTGCCGGCCGTGTTGGTGACCACCAGCGCGTCCGCCGACGCAATCAGACCGCGGCGTGCGTTTTCGAAATCGCGCTGATCATCCAGGGGCAGGGTCTCGGCCACCGCCGCATTGGCGCGCGCGGTCGCCGTTGTCGGTGGTGAATGGCCGGCGTCGTCCGCCCCGTCGTCCAGTGGTACGGCGACGCGCGGCTGGCAGGCCGTCAGCACGAAGGCGGCGCACAGCGCTCCTGCCAGGCGCAACGCGGACGGCATGTCATTGGTGTGGGGTGTGGGCATGGATTGTGTCTCCTCGGGCGGGCTGGCCCGACGGCGCGGGCGCAGCAAATGGGCGGTCACGGGTCACTTTAGACTGATTGAGACGCCGACGACTGCCGGCGCTGTCTATCGCGCGCAGCCGCCGCTCGATGCGCTTGCCAGAGTCGCTATTTCGCGCTTTACTGTCGTTATGGACAGTTATTCGCAAAGCTCTTCAGCGGCAGTTCTTGGCGACGCCGCCATGGAACCGGCCCGTCTGGATCTTCCCTTCGTGCACTCACCGGCGCCGCAGGCCGGCTTTCCGTCGCCGGCGGCGGATTACGTGGACGACGCCATTGACCTGAACCGGCTAATGGTGGCCAACCCGCCGGCAACGTTTTTTGTGCGCGTGCAGGGGCAGTCGATGGAGGGGCTGCATATTGTCGAAGATGACGTGGCCTGCGTTGATCGGGCGCTGCAGGCACGGCCCGGACATACCGTTATTGCGGTGTTTCAGGGGGATCTGTACATCAAAAAACTGGAGCGCCGCGACGGGCGGCTGGCGCTGTGCTCACGTCCCCGGCCGGAGCGGGTCGAGCGCTATCCGCCGATGTTTCTCGACGAGGATGAGGAGGCCGTGATCTGGGGGGTGGTCACCGGCCTGTTGCGGGGCGTGAACCGTCCGTTGTGATGGCGGAGGTGCGGGCGCTGCCGCCGCGCCGACTGGCGCTGGTCGACGTCAACAACTTCTATGCCTCCTGTGAGACGGTTTTTCAGCCACACCTGCGCGGGCGGCCGGTGGTGGTGCTGAGCAACAACGACGGCTGCGTGGTGGCGCGCTCACCGGAGGCCAAGGCCCTGAACATCACGATGACGCAGCCCTGGCATCAGGTGCCGACGTCGGTGCAGCGGCAGGTGGTGGTCTTCAGCTCGAACTACACCCTGTATGCCGATATGTCGGCCCGGGTGATGCGCATCCTGCGGGACATGGCGCCCCGGCAGGAGGTCTACAGCATTGATGAGAGCTTTCTCGATCTCAGCGGCATTCGCGACCTGTGCGCGCACGGACGGGCCATTCGTCAGCGTGTGCAGCAATGGACGGGGCTGACGG
>JBDNBC010000122.1:0-16419 GCA_039768115.1 Oceanococcaceae bacterium | reverse complement strand
CAACTGCCACAGAGTGATCGCTGTGACTAACGATGTTGGCGACAATACCAAGGTTGCCGTGACCGCGAAGCTACTGATACCACGGCGGCTGGTGATCTGCCGTGCTGAAAGCACGGCGGCGATGGAGAACATGGCGTCGTTTGATACCGATCACATCATCAACCCCTATGAGGTGTTTGCCGAGCACCTCAGCCTGGCCATTCGCAAACCACAGGTGAATGAGCTGCATCGGTGGCTGGGTGCGCGGGCCGGACGCCTCCTGGAGGATCCGCTGCTGCCGCCCCAGGGCCGCTGGCTGATTGGCGGCTTCGGGCGGTTTGGCCAGGCCTGTCGGCGCTATCTGGAGGCGCGCGACATTCCGGTGTCGGTCATCGAACAGAACGCCCAGCGCTTTGCCGACATCAATACCGACTCGCTGATACATCGCATTCACGGCAGTGCCACCGACCCGGAGCCATTGCATGAGGCCGGTGTTGAGGAATGCGCCGGGATTATTGCCGGCACTGATTCGGATACCGACAATCTCTCCATCGTACTGACGGCGCGTGCCATCAACCCGGCAATCTACTGCATCGCCCGGCAAAACCACCGCGCTGAAAAGGAGCTGTTTCGTGCCGCGGATTTGCCGCTTGTCGTCGAGGGGGGGCGCATTCTGACCTGGCGCATCCTGCCGCTGGTCACCAACCCTCTGCTTGCGGAATTCCTGGCCAAGGCTCGCTGTGAAGAGGACGCGTGGGCCGAGAGCCTGATGCAGCGTTTGCGCAGCCATTTCCAGAATCGGTCCCCGGAGATCCTCGAAGTCCGGATTGATCCTGCCCATGCGGCGGGCCTGTATACCGCTATGGGCAAGCGCACCGTGCGGGTTGCGGATCTTGAGCACAATGCGCAGGGCGGGCGAAGCAAAATGGCGCCTCTGCTGTTGCGCACCAAGGATGAAGACATCCTGTGCCCGGGGCGCGGACAAACCCTGCACCGCGGCGATTGCCTGCTATTGGCGCTACCGGAGCGGATCGCACACCGCTGGGAATGGCTTCTGGCCAACAGTGCACACTGGGGCAGCCCGACCTTTGCCCAGCGACTCGGGCATCGCACCGAACTGCCGGACGAGGAAGTGCACTCGACCTGACGGACGCGTGGTCAGCTGCGCGGCTGGAAGTCCGCGGCCGAATCGGCCCATTGCTGCAATAACGCTTTCTGCGCCTCCGTTACGGGGGTGGGGTAGCGCAGTTCCAGCCGCAGAAACTGATCGCCCGGCGGCGTGCCCGGCAGCCCGCGGCCCTTGAGCCGGAGTTTTTGCCCGGATTGCGCGCCGGCGGGGATGGTCATCTCGATGGTGCCGCCGAGGGTAGGCACCTTGACCTTGGCTCCCAGCGCCGCTTCCCAGGGCGCCAGAGCGAGCTCACAACTCACGTTTTTGCCCTCGACGGTGTAGCGCGGATGATCCTGGTAGCGAATCGTCAGCAGGATGGTGCCGGTGGACCCGCCGGCATTGATCCGCATGCGGGTGCCATCGGCTGTTCCCGCGGGAATGCGCACCTTGAGGCTGGATTGGCCCGGCCGCTGGATTTCACGCGTGGTGCCAGCAAACGCTTCTTCCAACGTGATCTGAGTTTCGGCTTCGTGGCTGGGTTCGGCACGCGCGGTATCGCCAAAACCGGTGAACCCGCCAAAGCCGTCCGCGCCATGAAATCCGCCCCGTCCACCGGCCTGACCGAATAGTGTCTGGAAGAAATCAGAAAACCCGCCCGGCCCGGCGGCGCCGCCCGCACCACCGGTAAATCCATCCCATCCCGGTGGCGGACGAAAGCTCTGGCCATCTTTCCAGTTGGCGCCCAGCTGGTCGTACATCCGGCGCTTTTCCGCGTCTTGCAGAACTTCCCAGGCTTCCTGCACCTTCTTGAACTGATCCTCGGCGCCGGCATGCGCGTTGCGATCCGGGTGAAACTCCCGGGCCTTGCGCCGATACGCTTTCTTGATCGTCTCGGTATCAGCATCCCGGCTGACGCCGAGGGTCTGGTAGTAGTCGTGGAACTCCATGGAGACTCGGTTGTGTGATGAAACGCTGACAGATGCGAGGTCGAAATGCCGATGGCATACGAACCTGGCGCATTAGCAAGATGAGGGCGCCGAGTGCGAGATTCAATCGCGCGAGGGGCGATCCGTCGACGGCGGCTGCGGCGGCATATCGGCAGTGCGGGCGGTGCTGCGATCAATACTGCCGACCGCGTCCGTCGGCGTCGGCACAGGCGCGGCTTTACCGCGCCGCAGTCGGCCGGCCTGCTGCCATTGAGTCAGCAGGCTTATCCCCGCATAGACACCTTCGCTGGTCAGATCATGAATGCGCCGCACCTGGCGGGCGGTATCGCGCGTCGCAGGAATGCGCTCCAGAATACTGAAAGGGATGTCGGCGATGGCCTTGTGGGTGGCACGGGTGGCACGGGTCGAGACGTCCAGCGTATCGGCCAGCTCATCCTGAACCGCCCGCAGACGTTCACGGGCTTCCCGGGTGTGGCCCAGCTCCGAAGCAAAGGCAAGGGCCCGCACTTCCTGGGCACGCAGTTTCTGGCGTTGAAGATATACATGGCCCCAGCCCCCCAGCAGAGCGAGACCGCCGACGCTCAGAAGCAGGCTCAGCAGCCAGATCACGGTGTCAGCCGTCACCGTATTCACCGCACCGAATGCACGCGCACTTCGGCCGCCACATTCCACTTTTCGAGTTCACCGCGAATGATGGCCGCCGCCTGGCGATACACTTCGCGACGAACAAGCCCGGGTGCCAGATTACCCAGCATGCCGGCCACGGCCTGATGCTGGGCGGCCAGCTGCATCGGGTTCTGGATTTCGATACTAATTAATCGCGGCGTCGTCTCACCCAGCAACCCCCGCACGTCCGCCGCCGGTGGCGGCGCCAATGCCAGCAGGGGAGCAATGTCATGGGCCTGCTGTTTCAGGCGGCGCAAGTTGGAGCGCAGCAGCACGACCCCGAGGCTAAGCAGGACGGCATTAAGGATCAGGAGAGCAATGAGCATGGATGTGCGAGGCCAGTCGCCCGACGGCGGAAGCCAAAATCCTACACCGCCTGCCGTAACGGTGGATTGGGCCACCGTCGAGTGGGGTGCCGATGGCTGCCCGCGCAGTACGCGATACCACGATGTCTTTCACTCCCTCCATGGCGCGGCCGGGCAGTGGCGGCACGTATTCTTCCACGGCAACGACCTGCCACGCCGCTGGCAAGGAAACCCGCTGTTTGCCATTGGCGAGCTGGGCTTTGGAAGCGGCCTGAGTTTTCTGCTGACCGCGTCGCAGTGGCTCACCCGCGCTGATCGCCGGGCCGGAGCGGGGCCGCTGATCTACATGGCCATAGAGCAGCACCCCTGGCCGGTTAGTGACACCCGCAAGCTGATTGAGCGCGTCGTAACAGCAGAGCGAGAGGGCAAAGGTCCCGAAGATCACCTGAGCATTGACGCAGGGTTGATGGAGGAGTGGCTGCAGCAGGTGCCGATGCTTCAACCGGGCAGTAATCGCCTGCATCTGGCGAATGGTCAGATCGAGCTGCTCCTGCATATCGGCGCCATCGAAACCATTCTGCCGCACTTGCATGGTCGTGTGGACGCCTGGTTTCTGGATGGCTTCAACCCCCGGCACAATGCGGCCATGTGGGACCCGCACCTGTGGCCGGATCTGCACCGACTGTCCCGCCCCGGCGCCACCCTGGCCACCTGGTGCTGCGCGGGTGCCGTGCGGCGCGGGCTCGCCGAGGCCGGGTTCACCGTCAAGCGCGCTCCCGGCTTTGCTCAAAAGCGTGACATGTTGATTGGGGCCACAGTCGGTCAGTGGCACCCGCGCGCGCTGCCAGTCCGGGCCCGCGTACTGGGGGCCGGATTGGCGGGGGGCTGGATGGCGCGCACCTTGGCCGAGCGGGGGGTGGCTGTGGATGTCCACGATGCGGCGTCAGGTCCGGCGCACGGCGCGTCAGGCATGCCGATGCTGATGATCCGTCCCTATGCCCGACATCGGGATACACCCACTGCGCGATTTTTCTGGCTGGCGGCGACATTCGCGGTCGCCCGTTTGCAAGCTCTGGATTTGCGCAGTTGGGCCCCAGGACCGGTGTGGCGGTCCTTTGGCACCGAAGTGCCGCATTGGCTGAATCCAGCAGGCTGGTGTGACGGCGCCGAGTTGTGCGCCCGACTGCTTGACCACCCATCGATTAGCGTTCACTGGAAACACACCATCGCACCCGATGACACACACATCCCTGTGGCTCCCACGATCTGGTGTACGGCCACCACGTCATCGGCGTTGCTGGGTCCGGCCGCGGTGCTGCAGCCGATACGCGGCCAGCAGAGTTTCTGGCACGGGGCACCAGCGCAACTGCAGCCGTACTCGCCGCGGGTGGGCGATTGCGTTGCTGCGGAGACGGCGCAGGGCGTTTACTTTGGCGCCACCTATGCGCATGGCGTGACGGATGCGGAGATTCGCCCGGCGGAGGCGTTGCAATACGGCCGTCATCTTCCGGTCACACCAACGGAGACCGATCTGCCACACATGCAGCACTGGCCGGGAGTCCGCCAGCAGAGCCGGGATCGTCTTCCCTTGTGTGGTCCCGCCGTGGACGTGCCGCCGCGTAACGAGCGCATGATTGATGCGGGTCGGGCATGTGTGCGCGATCTGCCGCAGCGTCCGGGGCAATGGCTCAATCTGGCGCACGGCGCCCGCGGTGCCACGAGTGCACCGCTGTGCGCAGCCCAGCTTGCCGACCAGTTGCTGGACCTGCCGGAAAGCCTGTCCACCGATGTCAGTGCAGCGCTGGACCCGCGACGGTTTCTGTTGCGCGCGTGGCGCCGTGGGCAGTGGTCGCCGTCGAATTGACCCGCCGATAATGGGCAGGCGTGGCTGACGTATGCTGTGAGTCACCGGCGCAGACGGCCGTGTCCGCCGCGGCGCATTCATCGATTACATTGAGGAGACTTCATGAAACTGTACGGCTCGCACATGGCGCCCAACTCGGATCGCGTGGTGCTGTTTCTGGCCGAGAAAGGCCTTTCGGTGCCTTTCGTCCCGGTGGATCTCATGCAGGGAGAGCACTATGCCAAGGAGTACCGCGAGCGCATTGCGCCCAATGCCCGCATTCCGGCGCTGGAACTCGATGATGGCACCGTGCTGCGCGAAAGCGTGGCCATCTGTCGCTACTTTGAGGAAATCCAACCCGCGCCCGCACTGATGGGAACGACGGCACTGGAGCGGGCGCAGGTTGAAATGTATCAGCGCCTGATGGAGATGGAACTGATGATGCCCATTGCAATGTGCTTTCGCCATGGGCACCCGGCCGGAGCCAAGCTGGAAAATCCGCAGATTGCCCAGCTGGCCGAAGTCAGCCGGCCGCGTGCCGAAAAACGTCTGGCGGTTCTGAACAAGGAACTTGCCGACCGCGAATATCTCGCCGGGGCGTTTTCCATCGCCGACATTACCGCCTTCGTCGCCATCAATTTTGCCCGGGCGTCGAAGATTGCTCCGCTACCCGAGCACACGCATATCCAGGCCTGGATGCAGCGGATGCTGCAGCGGCCGGCCATCGCCGATGGCATGGCGCTGATCAAGGGCAAACGCTGAGCGCAGCCCGCGCCAAGCCCGTTGACGCTACCATTGTGGGTTAGCCGCATGGCTCTGCAGCCATGCGTTCGCACTCTTGATCCGATGAGGACGCCATTCATGAGCTCATACGTATCTGCCGGCCGCCTGCAGGTCGAAGCCCGTCTGAAAACCCTGGTCGACACCGGCATTTGCCCCGGGACCGGCATAGCCCCCGACCACTTCTGGCAGCAGTTTGATACGTTGCTGACGGATCTGGTACCGAAGAATCGGGCGCTGCTGGCCAAACGTGACGCCATGCAGGAAAAGATCGACCAGTATCACCGGGAGCACCCCGGTCTGCCAGCGCTCGAGCACTACAAGCAGTTCTTGCGCGACATCGGTTATCTGTTGTCGGAGGGCGGTGATTTCGCCATCGACCCGACCAACATCGACCCGGAAATTGCCGAGCAGGCCGGGCCGCAGCTCGTGGTGCCGGTGCGCAATGCGCGTTTTGCCCTGAATGCAGCCAATGCGCGCTGGGGCAGCCTGTATGACGCCCTGTATGGCACCGACGCGATCGCCGAAGACGATGGCTGCGAACGTGGTTCGGGTTACAACCCCAAGCGCGGCGAGAAGGTCATTGCCTTTGCACGCAAGCACCTTGACCGTGCTGCACCACTGGCTGAGGGTAGCCACGCCACGGCTACGGCCTACCGGATCGTTGACGGCGCATTGGAAGTCAAAATGGCCGGAGGCGCTAGCAGCGCGCTGAAAGAGCCAAAGAAATTTGTCGGATTCATGGGGCCCGCCGCCGCACCCACGGCCGTACTGCTGAAAAACAACGGTCTGCACATCGAGATTCAGATCGACCCGGATTCGCCCATCGGCAAGACGGACGCCGCCGGTGTCAAGGATCTGCTGGTCGAAGCGGCCGTGACCACGATCATGGACTGTGAAGACTCCGTCGCTGCCGTTGATGCTGCCGACAAGTGCGAGGTCTACAGCAACTGGCTCGGCCTGATGAAGGGCGACCTGCAAGAGTCCTTCACCAAGGGCGGCAAGGTTCTCAATCGCGTCCTCAACGCGGACCGCTTTTACACCACGCCCGGCGGTGACGAATTGCGCCTGCCCGGGCGGTCGCTGCTGTTCGTGCGCAATGTCGGACACCTGATGACCACCGATGCCGTTCTTGATGCCGAGGGGAATGAGACTCCAGAGGGCATTCTTGACGGCATGGTCACGGCCCTGTGTGCGCTGCATGATCTCCAGGCGGACAACAATGACCCGAAGCGTAAGGGCAACTCGCGCAAGGGCTCGGTATATATCGTCAAGCCGAAAATGCATGGCCCGGAAGAGGTGGCCTTTGCGGATGAGCTGTTTGGCCGCATCGAAGACGCGCTGGGCCTGGAGCGGTTCACGCTGAAGATGGGGATCATGGACGAGGAGCGCCGGACCACGGTCAACCTCAAGGAGTGCATTCGTGCGGCCAAGTCCCGCGTGGCCTTCATTAATACCGGATTCCTTGACCGCACTGGCGATGAAATCCACACCTCGATGCTGGCCGGCCCGATGGTGGCCAAGACCAAGATGAAGGCGCAGCCATGGATTGCCGCCTACGAGGACTGGAACGTCGACATCGGCCTGGAGTGCGGCCTGCAGGGCAAGGCGCAGATCGGCAAGGGCATGTGGGCCATGCCCGATGAAATGGCCGCCATGCTCGAGCAGAAAATCGGTCACCCCAAAGCGGGCGCCAATACCGCCTGGGTGCCATCACCCAATGGCGCTACCTTGCATAGCACCCATTACCATGCCGTCAATGTGTTCGAGGTGCAGGATGCCCTGGCCGCACGGGCACGCGCCTCACTCGATGACATTCTCAGCATTCCGCTGATGGCACCGGACAAGGTGCTAGAGGATGCGGAGAAAATGCGCGAGGTTGATAACAACTGCCAAGGCATTCTGGGCTACATGGTGCGCTGGGTCGATCATGGCGTCGGTTGTTCGAAGGTGCCGGATATCAATGACATCGGCCTGATGGAAGACCGCGCCACCTTGCGCATCGCCAGCCAGCTGCTCGCCAACTGGTTGCATCATGGCGTGGTCAGCGCCGATCAGGTTATGGATTCGCTGCAACGCATGGCCGTCGTTGTGGATCGCCAGAACGCTAACGACCCGACGTATCGCCCGATGGCGCCTGCCTTCGATGGGCTTGCCTTCGAGTCCGCCCGCAAGATGATCTTTGATGGCATGCGCCAGCCCAATGGCTACACCGAGCCCC
Organism: Oceanococcaceae bacterium; assembly: GCA_039768115.1. Lineage (GTDB taxonomy): Bacteria > Pseudomonadota > Gammaproteobacteria > Nevskiales > Oceanococcaceae > MS8. Next base: position 8,567 of record JBDNBC010000122.1, on the reverse strand, counting down.
TACTGCATTCCTACCGGCGCAAGGTTAAGGATCAGTTCGGCGGGTAGTGCGTTTGGCGTACCTGAAGCGGCCTGAGGATGCATGGCCGCTTCAGGTGCATTTCAGGTAGCGCGCTTGCGCCGACTTCGCGTCGCCTTGGCGTTGGCCGTGGGCCCGGCCGACTTTTTGGCGGGAGGTTTTTTCCGCGCGGATGTTGAGGCAGAGGCGGTGTTTTTGGGTTTTCGAGTGGTTCCGGGTTTGGCTTTTGCCGGCACGTCGTTCGCGACGTTATTCAGCGTCCGCTTGCGGAGTTTCAGGTCAAACACATCGCATAGTTCCTCGAATGCCGCTTGCGTATGACCGACGATGTTCTGAATATGCGGCAGCGAACTGCGGCAGGCCGTATACACAAAGCTCAGCTTGTCGGCGTAGCTGAAGATTGTGATGTTCAGCGCCTGGCCCTCGAACACCAAACTGACGGGATGCACGCTGTGCACCTCGGCCTCGTTGAGGTACAACGGAGTCTTCGGCCCTGGCACATTGGAAATCACCAGGTTGAACATCGGCTTGCGCGCGCGATTGCCGATGCCGGCAACCTGACCAATGGCAAACGGGGCCATCAGCAGTGCGGAGTACTGGTCAATGTCGTTTTTCGACAACCGCTTGAGCAGCGCCTTGCCATCATCCAGCGACGCCTTGATGCAATCAAAGCGTCGTCGCGGATCCGCCAGATGGGTGCCAAGGTTGGTCAGCAACATACTGATGGCATTGCCTCCGCCAGCATCGTCGCCGGCGCGCACACTGACCGGAACCTGAGCGATTAACGGTTCGCTTGGCAGCGCCTGCAGTTCCCCCAAATAGTGCCGCAAGCCGCCCGCGCACAGGGCCATGACCATATCGTTGAGTGTGGCCTTGGCGTTCTTGGCCAGGGCGCGAATGTCAGCGAGGGCGAAATCCTGCGTACTCACCCGGCGTTGCGGCCCGATTGCGCCATTGAGTACGCAGTCTGGCGCGGAATACGGCGCAACCAGATGAGGCAGGTCGGTATTCCGGTGACCGCGGATGATACGTCCCAGCGCGCCGGCCACACGACCTGCGCCGCTCAGGCGCTGACCGAACTGATTGGCCATGGCAGCCAGTGCTTCGCGCCGACCGGTCAGGTCACGTTCCGCGCCGGCTTTGGTCTTGCTCTGGGATGGGGATAACCCCCACATCGGCACAAAGGCATCGGGTGCGGGTTTGGTCGCCAGGGTGCGATTCATCAGGCGGACGCTGGCCATACCGTCAACCAGCGCATGGTGGATCTTCATGTAGACCGCAAACTGATTGAGGCTCAACCCCTCAATCAAGTGCATTTCCCATAGCGGTCGCGCCCGATCCAGTGGGATGCTGTGCAGACGGGAGATCAGCACGGCCAGTTCCCGCTCGCTGCCGGGCCGTGGCAGGGCGGAGTGACGCAGGTGGTAGTCGATATCGATGTCATCATCGATTTCCCAGGCGGGCGTCCAGCGGCCCAGCGGGCCTTCCACAAGCTTGTAATTAAACGGCGCAGCGGTGACCGGAACCTGGCGGATGGACTGCATCAAATGATGGACATAGTCGGCGTCACCGCCGGTAGGGATCTGCAGACGCACCAGGCTGGCGATATGCATCGGCGCCGCGGGACGTTCAACTTGCAGAAAAAAGGCGTCCGTCGGGTTTAACTTCTGGCTCATGCCGATGACCCGTTGCGGTGAACACCAGGCCAAGCCTGTCCATCAGTTGCAAAAAGGGTCGTATCGGCGGATGTGTTAGCCGCTGCTTTCGCATTCATCGGTGGCTGCGCTCGCTGTTCTCCTCGTGGGGAGCAGTGTAATCCAGCGGTGCAGCAAGGGCACCCAGCGCGGAAGTAACGCGAGAACAGACGTAGTTGGTCGCGGAAGCAGCGCGTCATGGATGATCGGCAGGCCGGGCAACGTCAGATCTTCGCGTTCCACTCCCCGCACCAGACGGGTGTGCCCGTTGGGATAACGCAACAGCGTCACGTCGCCGAGGATCTCGACTTTGGGCGTGTTGTCATCATCATTCGTCATGTCGGTAGCCGCCTGTGAAATATCCGTTCATCCCTGATCGGAAAAAGGGCCCCACCCATGCGAAAAATTATATTGTGCAGCGCAACATAATGCAAGCACTTGAATACCTATTTCTACGAGCGCACAATGAGTATATGGCTGTAATTCCTCAATCGGGGTGGCTTGTCGGACGCGGGGGCGGTACCCGCCACCTCCACCAATTCTGGGGGTGAAATAGGCTCGACGGCATGCAGGATCGTGAGAGGCAGCTCGGTAGGTGACGACCGTTAATCGCACAAACTCTATAGTTGCCAATGATGACAACTTCGAAGTAGCCCTCGCGGCATAACTTCCGACGGCCGTCGCCGTTGTTACCAAAGACCCTGGAAGCCCACCTCGGTGGGCTTCCTTGCGTCTGAAGCCAATGTTTTGCAGCCAGAGTCTTGACCTGAGCGACTGATACTGTCATAAATGACAGTATGTCTCGTCCTCCACTTACCGCGCGCCAGCATCAGGTCCTGCTTTGCATTCAACAGCACGGGGAACGGTACGGCGTTCCGCCGACCCAGCAGGAACTGGCACAGGCGATGGGCTTTCGCTCACGCAATGCCGCCAAAGATCATCTGCTGGCACTGGAGCGCAAGGGGTACATTGAACGGCGGCTGGATCAGTCCCGTGGTATCCGCCTGGTCGATGCCCGTCCTGAGCGCAGTCTGCCGTTAATCGGGCGCGTGGCCGCCGGTGAGCCGTTGCTGGCGGTTGAACACATTGAATCATGGCCGGCCTGTGATCCGGCCGTGTTTTCCCCACGTGCCGATTATCTGTTGCGAGTGCAGGGCTGGAGCATGCGCGATGCAGGTATCGCGGATGGAGATTTACTGGCTGTGCACAGCACACCCACAGCCCGCTCCGGGGAGATTGTGGTGGCGCGGCTGGATGATGAGGTCACCGTCAAGACCTTTCGCCAGCAAGGGGAGCGCATCTGGCTGGTACCGGCGAATCCCGCGTTTTCGCCCATGGTGGTTGATCCTCGTCAGCACAGCTTTGTCATTGAAGGACGCATGGTGGGTCTGATTCGGCCCCAGGTTGCGGCCGAGGTTGGCGGAGCAGGGTGGGAGGATGGGCGCTGATTCGCTCGCGGATCTGCTGGCCCGTCGCACGATATGGCGAGGTTCTCTACCGGCATCCCTGCAAGGCGAGCGCACGGGCCATGCCGCGCTCGACCGGATCTTGCCCGGACGGGGATGGCCAACGGCTTCCCTGGTCGAAATTTTGCTCGCACGGCCGGGAATTGGCGAGCTGTCCTTGCTCGCAACTACCTTGCGCCATCGCCGCCAAAGCTGGGTCGCACCACCCCATCAGCCCTATGCGCCCGCGCTGGCGTCCCTAGGGCTAGATCTTCAGCATCTACTGATCATCAACCCCCCGTCGGCTCAGGATTCACTCTGGGCCTGCGAACAGCTTCTTCGGGCCGGCACCGAACAACAGGTACTGTGCTGGCAAGGCGCAGTCGACACCACCGGGTTGCGCCGGCTGCAACTGGCGGCCGAAGCCGGTCAGAGCCGGCTGTTTTTGTTCCGTTCTCCTCACACACGGGCCCAGGCTTCGCCCGCCGCCCTGCGTATCAGCCTGAAACCTACGGCCAGCGGCCTGCTGATCGACGTGTTCAAAGTGCGCGGTGGTCATCCCGCCTCATGCGAACTGGCGCGTGTGGATGACGGTGAGCGCCTGCACTTCCGCTCCGTTGTGGCTGGCTCTGCACGTCACATCGCCACCGCAGATGCAGGAGACGCTCCCGCTGGGCGCGCTCGCCTGGCAGTTTAGTCCACGGGTCAGCCTGATCACTCCGGCCACCGTTGTTTTCGAGGTCGGGGGATGCCTGCGTCTGTTTGGAGGGTTGAGGCCACTGCTTAAGCAGCTGGATCAGCAACTGTCGGCGTTGCCGTTGACGGGGCCAAAGCCCGTGATGACGCGGGCGCTGGCGCCATATCCGCGAGCGGCGCTGGTGTTGGCACGGGCCGGGCAGCCGGTTTGTATTCATCGTCGCCAGGCGTTGACATTGCTACTGGACTCGATGCCCGTGACCGCATTGTTTGATGGCGATCTCAGTGCGCGCCTGGCCCGGGTTGGCGTACACACCCTGGGTCAATGCCGCGCGCTTCCGGCAGCGGGATTTCGCAAGCGCTATGGCGTGGCCGCGGCGCAGTTAATCTCTCAAGTGTATGGCGAGGTCGCCGACCCCATGCCTGCATATGTCCCTCAGGAGCAGTTCGTGCGTCGCCTCGATTGCGAGGACGATATCCGCGATGCCGACAGCATCCTGCACCGGTTGCAGCCGGCACTGCGAGAACTGTTGACGATCTTACGCCGTGACGATGGCTCACTCGTCCGTCTGATACTGTCACTGCAACATCCCCGGGGCCAGCAGACGCCCCTGACCATGGGTCTGCAGCGGCCTTCACGTGAAGTGGCCCACTGGAACCGTATGCTTGGCGAGCACCTGCACCGCTTGCCGCTACCGGGGCCCGTGCGCAGCTTGACTGTGGAAGGGCAATGGACCGCCATCTCTGGCGATGTGCAACAGGCGTTCTGGACAGACAAGGCCATCCACGAACGCCCCGCACTGATTGACCGGCTGCAAGCACGTCTGGGGCATGAGGCCGTGTATAGCCTCGCTACCCGAGCACGGCATGTGCCGGAATACGCCATGCAGGCGGCAGCACCCGGCGCTGGGGGGCATCTCGCACCCGAGCCCCGCTGTCGGCCGACCTGGCTGTTATTACGCCCGCGGATCTTTGCGGCGGACAGCGCCAGGCCAGGCTGGCAAGGGCCTGAGCGCATCGAAACCGGTTGGTGGGGGGAAGATCAACAGCGCGAGTATTTCCGAGTGCGGGGTCGTGACGGGCAGTGGCATTGGATCTACCAGGACCCCCTGCATCCGGGACGCTGGTTCGAGCATGGCCTGTTTGGCTGAAGGTGATGTCCGCGCGCTATGCCGAGCTGCACTGCCTGAGCAATTTCAGTTTCCTGCGCGGGGCGTCGCATCCGCATGAACTGGTCGAGGCCGCCCAGAGACAAGGCTACGATGCACTGGCCCTGACCGACGAATGCTCTCTGGCCGGTATCGTTCGCGCCCATGTGCGCGCCCGTGAACTGGGCTTGAAGCTGATTATTGGCACGGAGCTGCAGCTGGAGGAGGGCATTCGGCTGGTGCTGCTGGCCCCGACAGCGGCCGCCTATACGCAGCTCTGCCGGCTGGTTACCCGCGCCCGCCGCCAAGCCCGCAAGGGCCAGTATCGGGTGACGCAGGCGGATCTGCTCGACAAGGCCTGTAGCGAATGCCTGATGGTGCTGATTGACCCGGGTGAACCGCACGATTCGATTCGCCAGAGTCAGGTGCAGGCACTGGTCGATGCCGTGCCTCTAGGTGCCTGGGTGGCGGTCGAATGTCATCGGGATGGACGCGACGCCATGATGCGCACACGGCAGCAAGGCTGGGCACAGGCGCTGAACCTCCCTCTGGTCGCCTGCGGTGATGTGCACATGCATTGCCGTGCCCGCCGCGCGATACAGGACACGCTCACGGCCATTCGCCATAGCTGCACGCTCGAAGACGCAGGTCACCGTCTCTTTCCCAACGGGGAGCGGCATCTGCGACCGCGGGCGGACCTGGCGACGCTGTATCCCGCCACCTGGCGGGAAGAGTCACTGCGCATTGCCGCACGTTGCCATTTTTCGCTCGACATGCTGCGTTACCGCTATCCCAGCGAAGATCTTCCGGCCGGCCTGACCGCCAACCAGTATCTCGCTCAGCGCACGCATGCTGGGCTGCACTCGCGCTATCCCGATGGGGTGCCAAAGGCCGTTCGCGCCCTGGTCAACAAGGAGCTACGGCTCATCGAGGAGTTGGGCTATGCGCAGTACTTTCTGACCGTGGATGCCATCATGCAGTGGGCCCGCGCGCAGGGGATACTCTGTCAGGGACGCGGCTCGGCGGCCAATTCGGCGGTGTGCTTTGCGTTGGGTATTACGGTAGTAGACCCGGCCCGCGGCACCCTGCTGTTTGAGCGCTTTGTGTCGGCGGAGCGCTGTGAGCCGCCGGATATCGACATTGATTTCGAGCACACCCGCCGTGAAGAGGTGTTTCAGCACATCTATCAACGTTACGGACGGCACCGTGCGGCGCTGGCTGCGACCGTGATTCGCTATCGGCGCAAGAGCGCGCTGCGCGATGTGGGCAAGGCGCTGGGCCTGCCCATGGACACCATCGAAACCATCAGTGGCGCTTTGGCCTGGTGGGATGATCCGGCGGAATTTCCCGAGCAACTGCGCACCCGTGGTCTTGATCCGGATACGCCCATCCTGCGGCGCCTGTTGTTGCTGGTGAATGCGATCCACGGCTTTCCGCGCCATCTATCGCAACATGTCGGTGGATTCGTGATCAGCGATGCGCCGCTGGACGGGCTGGTGCCAATCGAAAACGCCGCCATGGCCGACCGAACCGTCATCCAGTGGGACAAGGATGATCTGGATGCTGTCGGTCTGTTCAAGGTGGACTGTCTGGCGCTGGGCATGCTGACCGCCATTCATCGCGCGCAGGACATGATTGCGCACCACTACGGCCAGGACTGGAGCATTCCGGCCATTCTGGCCACCGAGGCAGAGCAGGGCGCCACAGCCCGGCAGGTGTTTGACATGCTCTGCGCGGCGCAGAGCGAAGGCGTGTTTCAGGTTGAATCGCGCGCGCAAATGGCCATGCTGCCACGCATGCGACCCCGCACGCTCTACGACCTGACCATTGAAACCGCGATCGTGCGTCCCGGCCCCATTCAGGGTGGCATGGTGCACCCCTACCTCAACCGGCGGATGGGCCGCGAACCGATTGACTGTCCGCCCGGCCTCGAGAGTGTGTTGTTGCGCACCCACGGCATCCCAATCTTTCAGGAACAGGTAATGGAAATCTGCGTGAAAGGGGCGGGTTTCGCCCCCGGTGAAGCGGATCAGGTGCGGCGCTCGATGGCGGCCTGGGGCCGGGATGGCCACGGCAAGCTGGAACGCTTCGAGCAACGGTTGAAAGAGGGCTTGCAGACACGGGGCTACAGTGCGGCCTTTGCCGAACGCATTTTCGCCCAACTCAAGGGCTTTGCCGAATATGGTTTCCCTGAATCCCATGCGGCCAGTTTTGCGGTGCTGGTGTATGTCTCGGCATGGCTCAAGCGCTTTTATCCGGCGGCATTTCTGGCCAGTCTGCTCAACAGCCAGCCGATGGGCTTTTACTCGCCCTCGCAGCTGGTGCAGGCCTTTCGCCGGCAGCATGGCGTCATCACCAAACCTCCTGATGTGCTGCACAGTGACTGGGATTGCACACTCGAGCTGCCGCCTGACCGCGGGTGTGCGTCGCGTCCGCAGCGAACGACAGTACGGCTCGGGCTACGCATGATCAAGGGCCTCGGGCGGGAGGCGGGCGAGCGCCTTGTCGCGCGCCGTACGTGGCGACCGTGGCCGCAAACGATCGCGCAATGGTTTGACGAATGTGCATTGGATGAACGGGCGCGGCAGGCATTGGCGCGAGCCGATGCCCTGCGTAGCGTGGCCGGGGACCGGCACCAGGCACACTGGCAGGCCGAGGGTTTCTGGGCATTAGCTACAGCGGAAGGCCCGGCTAACACGGTGGATTGGCGCGTGGAAGAAGCCGCCGTGACGCTGGACCGGCCTGCGGAAGGCGAAGACATCGTTGCCGATTACGCCAGCCTCGGGCTGACGCTGCGCCGTCATCCGCTAGCGCTACTGCGGCCCCGGCTGCGTCAGCTGCGCAGCATGACCACGGCGCAATGGCACACCTCGCCGGACCAGCATCAGGGACGGGTCGCCGGTCTGATTACCAACCGGCAGCGCCCCGGAACCGCGCAGGGCATTGTTTTCCTGACCCTCGAAGATGAAGCCGGGACGGCGAATGTCGTGGTTCGCCCTGATGTGCTGGAGCAGTATCGGCAGACCGTTCTGCAAGGCACGCTGGTGGTCATTGAAGGCCGTCACGAGCGCCGCGACGGTGTCAGCCACTTGTTGGCGGAGGCGCTGGAGGATCACGCATCGCTGCTGGGTCAGCTGCAGGTGCGCAGCCGGGATTTCCACTAACGTCGCGTCAGTGCCGCATCAGTCGGGCCTTGTCGCGTTCCCAGTCGCGCTGCTTGAGCGTATCGCGCTTGTCGTGCTGCTTTTTACCGCGCCCGAGGCCGACCTGCACCTTGGCGCGCCCATGGCTCCAGTGCATGTCCAACGGCACCAGCGTGTAACCAGCGCGTTCGGTATGCCCGACCAGGCGGCGAATTTCCCGCCCATGCATCAGCAGCTTGCGCGTACGACTGGATTCGGGCGAGACATGCGTAGAGGCCGTCTTCAGAGCCTGAATCTGCGCGCCAATCAGCCAGGCCTCGCCCTTTTCGATACGCACGTAGGCTTCGGCCACGTTGGCGCGCCCTTCGCGCAGCGCTTTGACTTCCCAGCCTTGCAGCACCAGGCCCGCTTCGAAGTCTTCTT
>JBDNBC010000121.1:0-3389 GCA_039768115.1 Oceanococcaceae bacterium | reverse complement strand
GGCGGACTCCCTGACGATGGCGGCCAAGCGCTGCAACGGATCGCCAATCTCGGTGTGCAGCGGCAACATCATCAAGGTGACCTCGTTGCCACCGTCCGCGGGCCCCTCGCCGCGGGTGCTGATCGGCACCATGCCGATCAGCGACTCTGGCGGCAGCTCGCTCTTGTATTGGAGGTAGGCACGGATGCCGCCACTGCTCAGGCAGAGGATGACGTCGTTGACCGTGGCGCCGGGCACCGCTTTGCGGATCGCCGACAGCTCCGCCAGCGGATACTCGCGCGCCTCGTAGATGCGCTCGGCTTTGACCCGTCCGTTAAAGCGGGTCTTCGGTCCGCGCCGCTGGGTGGTCGCATCACCCTTGCCCCGCTGACGCAGGTTGCGCACAACCCCCGGCAGCAGGCGCTGCACCGGGCCAGCCAGCCGGATCGGCGCACGCAGATTGTTGCCGATGCTGCGCAGCAGAAGTTCGGCTGTCGACGGCGGGGCCTCGGCGACGAAGGTGTCCGCCAGTACCTTGCGCTGGGTATCTGGCTGCAGATCGTGCAGGCCGGCCACGATGCCGGCACTGCTGGCCCCGTCGATGGCCGCATGGTGCATCTTCAGCATCAGGGCAAAGGCGCCCGGCGGAAAGTCGCGCACGCCGCCCAGACCGTCGATGTAGATCAACTCCCACAAGGGGCGGTCGCGCTTGAGCGGTTGCGCGTGCAGCTCAGCGATCAGCTGGCAGTAGGCCTCCCAGCTCGGCTCGGCGAGATCGACCTTGCGCACATGCTTGTTCAGGTCGAAGTCCGGATCCTGAATCCAGTAGGGGTGGTCCAGATGCAAGGGCACCGGGGCCAGCCGCTGCCGGAACATATTCGACAGCGGCAGGCATTGCCGCAGGTGTTCACGGACGGTGGCGAAATCCACCTGCCCCTCCGGGGCGGTGGCGGGATCGTAAACATGCACCATGGCCGTGTGCATGCTGGCGCCCTCGGTTTCCCAGTAAAGGAACATGGCGTCCAGACCGCTGAGCTGCTTCATGCGTTGAATCCTGTGAAGGCCGGGGCCAGATGCAGCTCCGGCGAGTCCTGACAATGCTGGCGCGCGAAGGCGGCGATCTGGGCGCAGGCGACCTGGGCTTCCGGCAGGCCACCGAACAGCGGAAAGGCGTGCATCAAGCCCGGCCATAGCTGCAATTCGACGGTGACGCCGGCCGCCAGCGCCCGTTCGGCCGCGAGCCGGCTGTCATCTCGCAGTACCTCGCTGCTGCTGGCGACAAAGTGCAGCGGCGGCAGGCCTTCGAAGCGACCGTGCAGTGGCGAGATCTCCGGGTGGGCCGGATCGCGACCCGCCACATAGGCTTCGACAATGCGGGGGAGCGCCTCCGGTGGCACCAGCGCATCGCTGTGCCGGTTCTCCGCGTAGGAGGCGTAGCGACCGATGCCCGCCAGATCGGTGCCTGGGGAAATCAGGACCGCGCCGCCCGGCAGGGGCAACCCACGATCCCGCAGCCGCATCAGCAGCGCCAGACTGAGGGTGCCGCCGGCCGATTCGCCGGCGACCAGAATGGCGGCGGCGGGGATGCCGCTGGCCAGCAAGGCCTCGTAAGTCCGGCAGCAGTCATCCAGCGCCGCCGGGTACGGGTCCTCAGGACTGAGGCGATAGGCCGGTAACACCCCGGCCGCATCCAGGTCACTGCACAGGCGCTGCAAAAAGCGCAGGTGCAGCCCGCTGGCCTGCATAAAGAAACCGCCGCCATGCAGGTAGAGCACGACCCGCCGCGCCCCGGCCGGCACAACCAGCCGTACCGGCACCCCTCTCAGGCTGGCATCGCCACCCTTACGAAAGGGCGCCCGCCAGTCCAATCTGGACAGCTGACGGCGGGCATGCGCCAGGTCGTGGACGCGCCGCAGCAGCGGGCGCAGCAAGAGGCGCAGCAGTTGCTGCAGCAGCCGCGCACGCAGGCTGGGGCTACGGCTGAGAGTGCCGTCCCAGCCCCCGGCGTCGGTCGCCACCGCGGTGGATGTCGTTTGCGCCTCCATGGCTCAGATCCGCCGCCCCTGGTTCTGCCAGTAGCGTTCCCGCAGGTCCTTCTTCAACACCTTGCCCACCGGGCTGCGGGGAAGGGAGTCGACGAAATCCACCGACTTCGGCGCCTTGACCGAGCCCAGCTTCTCCTTGCACAGCACGATCAGTTCCTCGGCACTGACGCTCTGGCCGGCATTACGCTCGACCACGGCCTTGACCGCCTCGCCCCATTGGGGGTCAGGCACACCGATCACGGCACAGTCCTGCACCGCCGGATGACCCCAGAGCACCTGCTCGACTTCGCTGGGATACACATTGAAGCCGCCGCTGATGATCATGTCCTTCTTGCGGTCGGTGATGTGCAGATAGCCGTCGGCATCGATGTGGCCGATGTCGCCGGTGTGCAGCCAGCCATCGATGATGGTTTCGGCGGTCTTGTCCGGCGCCTTGTAATAGCCCTTCATCACCAGATCGCCACGCACGCAGATCTCGCCGGTCTCGCCCTGGGGCAGGATGGCGTTGTCCTCGTCGAGAATCTCGACCCGGATCAGCGGATTGGGCCGCCCGACCGAGGACAGGCGCTCATCGCCCGCCAGCGCACCGTCGATCAGGTGTTCACTGGGCGGCAGAAAGGCAATCGAGGCCGGGCATTCGGTCTGCCCGTAGCCGCCCATCATCACCGGGCCGATGATCTCGATGGCCTTCTTCAGCTTCTCCACCGACATCGGTGCCGCGCCATAGAGCAGGTACTGCATGGAGGAGAAGTCCACCTTCTTCTCCAGCTCGGGAATGTCCAGCAGCCGGTAGATCACCGTCGGCGGCAGGAACAGCTCGGTGACCTGGTACTTCGGAATGGCCCCAAGCAGCACTGCCGGGTCCGGTTTGGTCACCACGACCACCGTGCCGCCGCGCGCCGTGCAGGGCACGCCCAGCACGCCGGCGGTATGCGTCATCGGCGCCGCCGCCAGATTCACCGGCAATTGGTTGCCCGCGTAGGGGCAGGAGATCATGAAATGGGCGATGAAGGTCTGCACCGAGCGATGCGTGTTCATCACCCCTTTGGGCTTGCCGGTGGTGCCGCCGGTCGCCGACAGCATGACCACATCGTCCATGTCGACTGCGACATGCGGCTTGGTCGCCGGTTGGTCCTGGGTCCAGGCCGCCAACGACACCGCACCCGCAACGTCCGCGCCATCCCCGTCGACGCAGACCCACAGCTTCACCTGCGGCAGCCGCGGCTGCAGCCCGGCGATGGTGGCGCTGAAGGCCTGCTGGAAGAACAGGATTTCGCAGTCGAAACTGTCCAGCAGGTAGTGGTTGTCCTCGGCGGAGTTCTTCGCCCCCACCGGGATCCAGCACAAGTTGGCGCGCCACAGGCC
>JBDNBC010000120.1:0-6530 GCA_039768115.1 Oceanococcaceae bacterium | reverse complement strand
GGAGAGGTGCCGCTGCGCACAGCGCGGCATTTCTCGCTGCATTTACAGCCGGTCCCTCCCTCACCGTGAGGTATATCTCCGCAACCGCGGTTAACCGGTGGGAGTACGGCACAATAAAAGTCCATCCCTTTCTGCGCGAAACCTGATGTCACCTGCCGCCATTCGTGTGCCCGGCCGCATAGTGCGGTGGGAAGGAACGCGGGCCTGGGTCGTGGCCCAGCCACAAGACGGGTGCGCGGCCTGCGCTGCCGGTCGGGGCTGTGGAGGCGGTGTGCTGGGACGCCTCGTGGCGTCTCGACGGCGGCCGGTGGCGGTGGACGATGTCACGCTGGACAGCACCGCGAACGCCGAGGTCTGGCTGTTGATCGATACGGGTCTGCTGAACAGGCTGGCCGTCTGGACCTGGGGGGTGCCGGTACTGATTCTGATTGCGGCGGCGGGGCTGGCGGAGGTCGTGTCCGGCACGGCCGGAATGATTCTGGGCCTGGCCGTCAGCGCATTGGCCCTGGTCTCGCCGCGGCTGGCAGCCAAGGCCCTGACGGCCCGCAGTGTGCGCGTGGAGGCGATGTCCGATGCCCCCGCAACGGCCGTTCCCGTTTGCCGCGATGCCCTGGTATGAGCACGGGTGTAAGTTCCGAGCGGGCTCGATTTTTTACGCGCAGCGACTGCCCCCTGTGCGAAGAAGCGTGGGCCGGTCTGGCCGACGTCGGATTGCTCGATGGAGTCCGGCGAGTGTCGATACTCGGCGATGACGAGTTGTCGCGGCGCTATGGTTGGCGCATTCCGGTCTTGCACATGGCAGATGGTCGAGAGTTCGATCTGGCGGTGAATGGGGAGTGGGAGCGCGCGCTGGATGCCCTGTGCAGCCCGCCCGAGACAGGCGGAAACGATATAATTGGGGATTGATTTTCAATGGCACGTCCCTTGGCCGACCCCGAACGCGCTGATCAGTCCCGCATTCGCAATTTCTCGATCATCGCGCACATCGATCACGGCAAATCAACCCTGGCGGATCGCTTTATCCAGGTGTGCGGCGGGCTGACCGGGCGCGAAATGGCCGCGCAAGTGCTGGACTCGATGGACATCGAGCGCGAGCGCGGTATCACTATCAAGGCGCAGGCTGTGCGCTTGGCGTACACCGATGCCGCCGGACAGACCTGGCAACTGAACCTCATTGATACGCCGGGGCATGTCGACTTTTCCTATGAAGTCTCGCGCTCCCTGGCCGCCTGTGAAGGCGCTCTTCTGGTCGTGGACGCGTCGCAAGGGGTCGAAGCCCAAAGTGTGGCCAACTGCTACACGGCAATCGAGCAGGGGCTGGAAGTCATGCCGGTGCTCAACAAGATCGATTTGCCTGCTGCCGACCCGTTGCGCGTCAGTGGTCAGATCGAGGACGTCATTGGTATCGATGCGACCGGCGCGCTGCAATGCAGTGCCAAAACCGGTCAGGGCGTGGGCGAGATTCTTGACGCCATCATCCACACCATTCCTGCCCCCCGCGGCGATGCTGAGGCGCCGCTGCAGGCCCTGATCATGGATTCGTGGTTCGATAACTACCTCGGTGTCGTGTCGCTGGTGCGCATCGTCAGTGGGCGCCTGGCCAGTGGCGACAAGATGCTGGTCATGAGTACCGGCAAGGCGCATGAGGTCGATCAGGTGGGGTTCTTCGGGCCCAAGCGCACGGTCACGCCATCGCTGGAGTGCGGCGAAGTCGGTTTTGTTGTGGCCGGCATCAAGACCGTGGATGGCGCTCCGGTGGGCGACACCCTGACCCACGCCAGTCGCCCCTGCGCCGCCCGCGTGCCGGGCTTCAAGCGGGTGCAGCCGCGCGTATTCGCCGGCCTGTATCCGATGGCTTCGGATGACTTTGAGGATTTTCGCGTCGCGTTGCAGAAGCTGTCGCTGAATGACTCGGCGCTACAGTACGAGCCGGAGACCTCCGGCGCGCTGGGTTTCGGCTTCCGTGTCGGTTTTCTCGGCATGCTGCACATGGAGATCGTGCAGGAGCGTCTGGAGCGCGAGTACAACCTTGACCTGATCTCTACCGCGCCGACCGTGACCTACAAAGCGCTGCTGCGCGATGGCCAGGAAATCAGCGTCGATAACCCAGCGGACCTCCCCGAGCCCGGCAGCTATGACGAACTGCGCGAGCCGATCATTACCGCTCGCTTGCTGATGCCGGAGGAGTATCTCGGCGCGGTCATGCAACTGTGCATCGAGAAGCGGGGCACGCAGAAGAAGCTGCAGTATCACGCGACTCAAATCTCGATGGAATTCGCGTTGCCGCTGGCCGAAGTGGTGATGGATTTCTTTGACCGGCTGAAGTCGGTCAGCCGCGGTTATGCCAGCTTCGAGTACGACTTTTCCCATTTTGAAGCGGCCGATCTGGTCAAGCTCGACGTGATGATCAATGGCGACCGGGTCGACGCGCTGGCCACTATCGTGCACCGCGCTCTGGCCGAGCGACGCGGGCGCGAGCTGGTCGAAGCCTTGCGCGAGATCATTCCGCGGCAGATGTTTGATGTGGCGATTCAGGCCGCGCTGGGCGGCAAGGTCATCGCACGAAGCACCGTCAAGGCACTGCGCAAGAACGTCACTGCCAAATGCTACGGCGGCGATGCCTCGCGCAAGCGCAAGCTGCTCGAAAAGCAGAAAGCGGGCAAGAAGCGCATGAAACAATTCGGCAAGGTCGACATCCCGCAGGATGCCTTTCTCGCCGTGTTGCGACGCGACGGCTAAGCCGCGCGACCCGTCCCTGACTGCCGAGATACGCCGTGTTCGCTGCTGACGTGCATTTCGATTTTGCTGCCGCCCTGCTGGTTCTGACTGTCATCACCGGGCTGGTCACGCTTCTGGAGTGGAAGGTGCTGGCCCCGCGTCGGGCGCTCGGGCAGGCCCCGTTTTTCGGGGTGGAAACCTGCGTATCGTTCTTCCCGGTACTGTTGTTTGTGCTGGTGCTGCGCTCCTTCATCGTCGAGCCGTTTCGCATTCCCTCCGGCTCGATGCTGCCCACGCTGGAAGTGGGCGATTTCATCCTGGTCAACAAGTTTTCCTACGGCCTGAAGATGCCCGCTTTGCATGCAACACTGGTAGATACGGGCAGGCCCGAGCGCGGTGACATTGCCGTGTTTCGCTACCCGGCCGACCCCAGCCAGGATTTCATTAAGCGGATTGTCGGGCTTCCGGGTGACACGCTGGTCTATATCGACAAGACCCTTTACATCAACGGCGAAGAAATGCTCCAGGAGTCGGCCGGGCCGTATGCGTTGGACATGGGCGGGCGTGACCTGATTTTCGAGCGGCGCCGCGAAAACCTCCAGCGCATAAGCCATGACATTCTGGTGGGCCCGCCGCGCCGCGGCGATTCCGTGCGCGTTGAGGTTCCTGAGGGCCACTACTTCGTGATGGGGGACAATCGGGATGGCTCTGATGATTCGCGGCGCTGGGGATTCGTACCCGAACGGCATCTGGTGGGCCGTGCCTTCTTTATCTGGATGAACTGGAGTCGCGAGCTGGGCCGACCGGACTGGAGCCGAATCGGCACGGTGCTGCCCTGACCGGGCCAGGTTATCGGGGCTCGCCGCGCTAGCGGTCCATCGGCTACCCTGTCGTCCTTTTCGCAATTGCAGTGACAAACCGATGAGCACGCGTCGTTTGGCCCAGCAGGGCAGCATGTATTCCACCCTGTTTCTGGTGGTGATGGTCGGTGCGGCCGTCCTGGTCGGTCTGCGGGTTTTCCCGATTTATCTGAACGAGTTCAAGGTGCGCAATGCGGTGACAGCCGTCGCGCAGTCGCCCGAAGCCAGCGAGCCCGCGGCAACGGTGGTCGCTCTGCGGCGCATGCTGCAGTCGCGCTGGGACATCGATGACATCAAGAACCTCAAAGTCGGCGAGATCAAATTCGTCAAGACACCGGATGGGCGCGTGATGCGCTACGACTATGAGGTGAGAACGGCGCTGTTTGCGAACTGGTCGCTGGTGCTGCAGTTCGCCAACGAAACCGTATACGGGGACGGTTCCTGAATACCTGTTTCGGTCATGCGTTCGCGCAGCCGGAGCTGTTACAGCAGGCATTGACCCACCGCAGTGCGGCATCGCGCCACAACGAGCGGCTGGAGTTTCTTGGCGATGCGATTCTCGGCATGCTGGTGGCCGAGGCGCTGTATCAGCAGGATGCCGGTGCCAGTGAAGGGGAACTGACCCGCCTGCGGTCGTTCCTGGTGCGTGAGGAAACACTGGCGGAGATTGCCCGCGAGCAGAACCTCGGCGACATCCTCACGCTGGGCCCGGGTGAGTTGAAGAGTGCGGACTGGCGTCGCGACTCGATTCTGGCGGATGCCGTCGAAGCCGTTCTCGCCGCGGTGTATCTGGATGCCGGGCTGGATGCGGCCCGCGCCGCCCTGCGGGTGATTTACGCCGACCGCTGGGCGCGGCTGCCCGATGCGCAAACGCTGAAGGATGCCAAGACCCGCCTGCAGGAATGGACACAGTCGCGTCCTGACTGGCCTCTGCCGGTGTACGCGCTGGTCGGCGAAAGCGGGCCACCTCACCGTCAGCTGTTTACCGTATCGGGTCAGCTAACGCCGCCGGACGCCGCGGCGCATACCATCATCGCGCGGGGCCGCAGCCGTCGTCGCGCCGAACAGGACACCGCCCGGCAGCTGTTGAGTTGGGCTCGCGAGAACTACGGACCATGACCACACGTTTTGCCACGGTTGCCCTGGTCGGGCGGCCCAATGTGGGCAAGTCCACCTTGCTCAACACGCTGGTCGGGACGGGCCTCTCCGCCGTATCGCCCAAGGCACAAACCACGCGCCAGCAGGTGATCGGGGTCTGGACCGATGACACCACGCAGTTGGTGCTGCTGGATACCCCGGGTCAGGCGCCAGCCAAGGATCAGACGCTCAACAAGTTGCTGGATCGTAATGCGGTATCGGCCCTGGCCGATGTCGACATTGTGGTCTGGGTGCGGGAGGCGGGAAAATCACTGCCGGCCGACGACATTGTTGCGCGCCGCATTGTGGATCGCTCGCCGGCGCACCTGGTGATTGCCCTGAACAAGGTCGACCGGATTACCGACAAGGCCCGGTTGATCCCGGAGCTGACCCGCCTGCAAGAGCAATATTCACCGGAAATTCTCTTCCCGCTGTCCGCCCGGCGCGCCGCGGACGGGGCGCGGCTGTGTCGCGCCCTCACGCCGCTGGCGGAAGCCGGAGAATGGCCGTATCCGGGCGACATGCTGACGCCGCAGAAGGGCGAGTTTCTGGTGGCTGAGAAGATTCGTGAGCAGCTGTTTCATCTGTTGCATGAAGAGTTGCCCTATCGCATGGCCGTAACGGTGGATTCACTCGACGATGTGGATGGCACCAATGTGTCCCATGCCACCATCTGGCTGGACCGGGCCAGCCACAAGCCCATTGTTCTGGGACGTCAGGGCCGTAATCTTGCGACGATCCGCACCCAGGCTGAGGGCGCCCTGCGGCAGTTGTGGCAGCGGCCGTTTCGTCTGCATCTGTGGGTCAAGTTGCGCGAGGGCTGGGCCGAGGATCAGGCCGTCATTCGCACCTTGGGGTCGGCGGATTGAGACGGGGTTGGTGGCGCGACCGTGCCTGAGGGCAGGGAAGACGTGGCCGTGGTGCTGCACTCCTGGCCGTGGAAGGAAAGCAGTCTGATTCTGCGGGTACTGACCCGCTCGCATGGTCGTATCGGAGTGGTCGGCCGCGGCTTGCGTGGGCGCAACCGGGGCCATGTCGTGCTGCCCGGGCAGCCGGTCACCATGCAATGGGTGCCGGGCCGTGAGCTGGGCACCCTGCAATCCCTTCATCCTCTCCCTCCGTTGCGCGCCTTGCCCGGCGGTGACAACTGGTGGGCGCTGCAATATGTCCTGGAGGTGCTGTTGCAGGTGGCACCAGAAAACGAACCGCAGGACGGACTGCTCGACGATTATCTGCGCGTGCTGGACGCGCTGAGCGAGGCTGGTGCGGACCCGGCGGCACCCTTGCGTCGGTTCGAATGGGCCGTTCTGCGCAGTGCCGGGCTGGCTGTGGACTTGTGCCACGACAGCGATGGTCGTCCGACCGAGGACACCACACGATATGTACTGGTCGCGGATGCCGGGCTACAGCGCAGCACATCACGGCAGGCGCGTCCTGGTGCTCACTGGCGAGCGCTGGTTCAGGGCCATCTTGAAGCCGACGTGGCCCGCGGCCTGCGTCCGGCAGTGCAGCGCCAGCTGGAGCGCCTGGTGGACTTTTCGCGGCTGCGTTCGCGTGAGCAATGGCGTGCCGCACGGCGACTGCGCGACAGCTTGAGTGCCGAGGGTGGACCGCCACGCTAACCCCTGTAACCGGCACTCGCGCGCGCTCATGCGGTCGCAGGTGCCGGGTCGAGCGACCCGCTACACTGCGCCGCGTCCGCTATGGCGGACCGGGTAATCATTCTTCCTACCATGAGACCTTTCCATGTCCGAGAACGCTTTGCCTCTTCGCCTGGGTGTCAATGTGGACCACGTGGCCACGTTACGTCAGGCG